>JBBQTJ010000231.1:0-5621 GCA_038213315.1 Planctomycetota bacterium | reverse complement strand
GGCACCCACGACAGACGCCCTGCGGCGATGCCCCAGGGGTTCTCGTAGGCATTACGCCCGCTGGCGGTGATCCCGTCGTTCTTCCCGCAGCAGATCGTACAGGGACAATAGCCGGTGGTTTGGGCGAAGGCCCAGACCATGCCCGGCGGCGGCGGGGTGACCGGTTGGGGCAGGTCCGATTCCCGCACCGTCATGATCGGCTCGACCAGATAGCGGATATCGGGCGCCCGGGCTGCTGCCGCGATGCCAAAGATGAAGCCACAAGCAAGGCCGGCCAGCACCCACCAGATCGCATGCATCGGCCGGCCTTCACCTAACACCCAATAGCGGAACCACCCAGGACGTGTCGTCATGACTACAGGCTGGGTGGCGTCTGGAGCGAGTCCAGCGGGCTACTTCCCGCCGGTCGGCGCCAGCACATCGCACTTGCCGCCGGCACAGGCCGGGTCCAGGGCGACGTTCTCGGTATTGTCTGCGGTCTCGAGCATCAGGGTGTAATCGACGGGCTGGTACTCGCGCTTGAGGTCTTCCCACATCTTGCAGTTGTGGACGCGCTTCAGGCACCAGGTCATGCGCTTGACGTCGGCCCCGAAGTAGTTGGTGGCGAACTTGCGCGCGCGACGCACCCAGTCTTTCTGCAGCAGCAGCTTCTTGATGCGCTCCTGCAGCTGGGCCAGGTCCTCGCCGGGCATGATCTGCGGCAGATCCAGGCTGCGGCCGCGACCCAGGGCGCAGTCACAGGCCGCCCACAGATCATCGTCAAAGGCGTGCAGGCCATCGACGATCAGGCCGGAGGCGAAGAGGGCACCCACGGCGTATTCCTTGATCAGCTCTTCGAAGGTCCACACCGCCACAAAGGGCGCCTGCGGGTAGTCCAGGTCGCCGCCCATGGGCAGCAACGACACGCCGGCGAAGGCCTCACGGTGCGCAAAGATGAAGTCGGTGACCGCGTCCCACTCGTCCTCGCGCACGGTGATGGTGTTGGAGACATTGTGGCGCAGCCAGGGCTGGGCGCAGCGGTCTTCGCGCTTGCCCGAATTGACCCAGTTTTCTTGGGTTAACTTGACGTGGGTGAGCAGGTCGATGGCGCCGACCTCGTTCAAGGTGCGGGCGCCTTCCGGCACCTCGATGCAGAAGGTGATCACCGCATCGGTGCCATTGGGATTCCACACGCTCTTCTCGACCGCACGTTGGTTATGCAGCTTGAAGTACTGGTAGGGCGTCTCGTTCACATTGGCCTGCACCCGGCGGAAATAGCGCCGCGCGTGATGGGCGTGGATGCCGGACGCGGTCCCCAGGATGCAGCTGGTGGTGCCGGCCGGCTTCACACAGGTGGCCCGGGCGCAGGGATTGATGCCCAGTTTACGCGCCATCAGTTCATTTTCGGCCAGGATCAGCTCGGCCCCCTGCCGCTGCATGGCGGGATCGAAGGCGATGGCAGGGTTGTCCATCATGCCGGTCATCGAACAGCCCAGCAGGGCCTCGCGACGGACGATGCGCTCGGTGGTCTCGCCCAGGTACTCGAAGCGGTCGTAGCCGGCCTGCAGGGTGCCCAGGATCGCCGCGGCCTTGCAGGCGCGCAGGAAGATCGCCGGGGTGGTGCACGCCTTGACGTTGATCTCGCACAGATTGCAGAACGCCCAGCCGGTCTCGCCGGTGGTCAGGTCAACCGGGTACATGCCGATCTCGACGCAGGGATTGTACATGATCTCGGTGCTGTCGGCCCACACGAAGCCGGGCTCGCCGAATTCACGCACGGCCTTCATGAGGCCGGCGAAATCACTTTTCAGGGTGCGGTCGCGCAGCAGCAGGGCGCTATTGTTCGAGCGGCCGCGCTGGGGGTTCTTGATGAACCAGTCACCGGTCTTGGCATTGACCATCTCGGTGTCATCCAGCGAGAAGATGCAGATGGTCGCGCTGCGGCGCACGCCACCGGCCAGGACCGCGTCGCTGGCATGCATGACGATGTCATAGGCATCGATGGAGCGCAGGGCGCAGGGCGCGCCGGCGGTAACCAGACGGGTTTCGAGCACCACGCGGACCTGCTCAAGGCTGCGCTTGAGTGGGCCAGAGCCGGGCGCCTTGCCCACTCCGCTGGACAAGGACGAGCCAGCCGGGCGGATCTTGCTGAAATCGAACTCCACCGTCTTGCCCGCGTATTCCGGGAAGGGCTGGTCGGCGACCAGGTAACTTGAAAGCAGGGCGCCAAGTGCATCGGCCCAGCCTTCGATCGAGTCGGGAATGGTGAAGATCACCTTGTCGGAGGACGGGCGACCGATCTGGGGCAGCCGGGCCACGTGGTGATGCTGGACCGAGAAGCCTACGCCCGCGCCGCACAGCAGCAGCCACAGCGCCTCCTGAAAAAAGCGGGGACGGTCGCAGTAGCTCACCGTGCAGTTGTAGATGCGCGCATTCTTGTCTTCGATGGGACGGCCACCGAACTGCAAGGCCCGCTGGCTGCCCAACACCAGGCGATCTTTCACCGCCGCCTTGGCGTAGGCGACTTCGGTCTCGATGGGGTAACCGGCGTACTTGCGCTCATGCATGCTGAACACCCGGTCGACCGATTCGGCGTAGGTCTCGCGCCGATTGATCGCCGGATTCCAGCGCGCGTATTTAGTGTTGAAGGTGTAGTCTTGGAGCTGGGGAAGGGTCATGGTACTAGCGGAACCGGGTGCGAGGCGGTCCGTTCCTGCAATTGGCGGTGGAGCGACGTGGATGAAGGTGGGGGTGGCAGTGGGAATGGTGATTCGGACGGCCTGAGGGAAGAGGTCCACTAGATATAGGGTTCTTTTATGAATTCAACCCCACACCTTGTGGTGTCTTTCGCCATTTTCGACAAACACCCTCAAGTCATTGGCGGCCAAGAAGATGACCGGCATTTCGACGGCCGATGTCTAAAAATACCAGGGACAGGTGAGTCCGTAAAGACCACACCAAGGACTTTTCGACAGCGTCAACTGCTCATTCAGGAAGCACCCTGCAGCCACCCCGATCGGGCGAAACCACCAATCACGCCCCCGGGCAGATCAACGTCCATCGACCAGTGAAACCGTCCGGCTCAACCTTGAAATCGCAGTCGGATTCACACGGAGGACCTAAGAAACCAGAGGTTGAACGACTTGGAGCAAGGAACGCGGGTCACCCTCCGGGTGAGCGCAACTCGCGGCGCAACGCTGCTCACCTCTGGGTCCTCTGGTCCTCTGCGTGGTTTGGACTGCGGCAAATAGGCTCAGGCCATCGCCTGGCGCAACGCGCGCTCGCCAGCGTCGCTCCAATACCCGCATTCCAGGCGCATGAACAGCGAGGTATATGGGATCGCCAAGCTGGTCTTGAGCAACAGTACGCTGAAGATCTTGCCGGCCTGATCCAGATCGGCGATGATGTCTTCGTGGGCTCGACGCTGCACGTCGGCATCCCCAAGTACCTTCGCCAGGCCAGCGCGGTATGCGGTCACGCCCTTGGCGTGCTGTTCAGCCACATGATCAAGCTCAGCATCAAGGAAGGCCACGCCACGCACATGGGGCGCCGCACGTACCGCCTTCACCACGCTGGCGATGGCGGCCAGCTGCTGGTCGGCAACCGGTACCAGCACCACACCCGCAGAAACCTGGGCCGGATACGCGCCATCGACCACGCCAATCCAATTGCGATGCCCCAGGCGGGGCAGGTGGGTCTTGAGCACGGCAGCGGCGGTTGGAAGCGGCATGGCGGACCCTGAAAAATAGCTGCGAACTGCGGGCCAGAGGCACGCTGACGCATCACGATGGCGGACAGGGAGGGATTTGAACCCTCGAACGAGTTTCCCCGTTGCGCGCTTTCCAAGCGCGTGCCTTCAGCCGCTCAGCCACCTGTCCAGGTCAGTGATGCAGAAAGCGGGCGGGAGCATGGCGGGCAGCCGGACGGGGTCAACCGCCGGACAGGCCGCCGCCGCATCAGCGGGTGGAGTGCTCGGCGCGCGGAAGCATGTAATCATCAAAGACCTGCACTGGTCCGTCACCAACCTGCATGGGCGTCGCGGAATCACCAAAGGCGGGATCAAAGTCGATGGCAAACCGCCTCACCTGCACGACCAGGCGCCTCCATTCCGTCGAACCATAGGTCAGGAAGCGACGCATGTCCTGCTGCAACAAGGCCGATTCTTCATCGGACTTGGCATAGAAACGGCGCATGTCCTGCACAGCCATGGCGCCCACCGCGATATTGGAGCGCCAGAAGCGCTTCACCTCTTCGGTGAGCGGCAACACTTCGCGTTCGTAGGTGCTCAGGAAGCGGTCGACAGCAAGCATCAGCTTGGGGATCTCCTCACGCTGCGCCCGCTGGTAGCGCCAGATGTCCGCTTGCAGCGCCTGCCACTCCTGGCCACCGCGCTCAGTGAACTCGGCGATGTCCGTGGTCAATTTGGCCAGTTCACGCTCACGCCAGGCGGTGAAACGCGCGACGTCATCCACCAGCTTCGGAACTGCGGCCACCTCTTCACCCCAGAAGGCCTTGAAATCGGCCTGGAGGCGTCGGCCCTCAACCACGGCATACAAGCGGAACCGCTCGATGTCGGCTTTGAGCTTTTCCACGTCGCCGATATTGGCCGAGAAGAAGTCCTTCCCGTTGCGGATGAGCTTACGGTATTCGCGGTCACGCCAGGACAGGAACTGCATCACGTCGACCTGCAGATTGCCGGCTTCCCACTTGGCCCGCTCGTAGAATTCCTTCAGGTCGCGCCGCAGGGGCATGAGTTCGCGATTCTGATATTCGACGAAGATGGTCGCATCCTGCACCAGGCTGCGCCATTCAGGATCGGCTCGCTCGAAGAACCGCAGGATGTCTGCGCGGGCCTTGGGGAAATTTGCAATGTTGTAGCCGTAATAGCGGGCCACGTCCTGGCTCAGCTTTTCCACCTGGACCCACTCATAGCTCATATTCCAGGCCAACTCATCCTGCAGCGCCCACCACTCGCGCTTGCGCCACTCGACGAAGCGGGCGGCATCCAAGGGCAGATTGGCCGCCGTCAGCGAGTTGCTGATGACGAAACGCTGCACATCGTGGCGGGCCTGCTCATACTCGCGGCTGCCATGGTGGACAAAACGTTGCAGATCATCGCCGGTCTCGGCCGCCTCGCGCTGGGCGCAACCGCCAAGTACTAACGCTCCCAACACGACACTCATGAGCAGGCGCTGCATCGGTGCCAGCGTAGACCCATGCCCAGGCCACCACATCGCCTTGCGCCAACTGCACCTCAACAGTGTGTGGCGCGCCGCTGTGGGAGGGTCTTGCGGACCGCGCGAGGCTTCCATACTCGGCTCCCGCACAGCCGGAACCGCGGAGTCGAGCGCCACCGAACCTGGTCAGGCCTTGACGGGAGCAGCCATAAGGCGGTTGCCGGCGTCCGTGGACCTCTGGCTGTGCGTTAGTCTTCCTGACACCCCGGAGATCATCAATCTCCGGGGTGTTGTGTTTTACGCCTTTGGCGCCGCTACGGACTCCGGGCGAAGCCAAGCATGGATGATCTGCACCACGATCGCAAAGACCGCCAAGCCACCGCCCAGGATGATCCCGGCCACGGCGCCAAAGACCGCCGCCGCACCCACCGGTTCCACATTGGTCCAAGGCATCATGTGGGCGAA
>JBBQTJ010000230.1:0-5652 GCA_038213315.1 Planctomycetota bacterium | reverse complement strand
GACAGCGCCGTGGTCAGCCCCGGCCTGCGCCGCCATGATCAGCGCCGCCGCCTGGTGACCCTCAACATGATGTTGGGCCAGAGCAGCGCCGCCAAGGGCCGGGTCCCGGCGGACCTGGCCGAGGCCCTGGCCTGGTGCGCGGCCACGGCTGAGATGCTGCCGGCCGGCATGCGCTGGCGTCTGGCCGGTACGGCGCTCGATTTTGACGAGGATCCGCCGCCCGCTCCTCCTTGGCTACTTCGTTGAGAGCCTGTGAAGACACCCCTTCGGTCGGATCCGACAGGCCTCGTTGGAGTCCGCGGCGTCGGACTCCGCTCGCGACACCTCCAGTATTACTTCACTTCGCCCTCCTGGCGGCCATCCAACGATCCCTGCCGGCTCCTCGGTCAGGGAGGTCTTCACAGACTCTGAGTGTATCCAACAGACCCCCGGTCCGACCCCGACTCTACAGCTGCATCCCGCCGCGCCTGCGTTCAGTAGGAACGCATCGGAGTGCCTCCATGCACCATCCCTTCCCACCAGCTGCGATCTCCATCGGCGCCTCGGACAGTTCGGGCGGATCCGGTGTGCAAGCCGACATCAAGACCTTCACCGCCCTCAACTGCTACGGCGCCTCGGTCATCACCGCGGTGACCGCCCAGGGCTTTGGCGGCGTGAAGGCCGTGCATGCCATGCCCGACCAGCTGATCCGCGCCCAGCTTGATGCCGTTGCCCACGACCTGCCCATCACCGCGGTCAAGGTCGGCCTCTGCCCCAGCGCCAGCGCCATGCGTGTGGTCGCCCGCTGGATCCGCGAACATCCGAACCTGCCGGTCGTCGTCGATCCGGTGGCCTTCGATGCCGCCGGCGTGGCTCTGCTGCAACCGGAGGTAGTCGAGGTCCTCCGCAAAGAGCTCCTGCCCCGAGCCACCCTGGTCACGCCCAACCGCCACGAAGCCGCACTGCTTGCCGGCATGGACGAGGTGCTGACCAGCGAAGACATGGAAGAAGCCGGCCGTCGCATCCAGAAGGCCCATGGCTGCGCGGTGGTGGTCACCGGCGGCGGTGCCTCGGGCCGCAGCCTGGATGTGCTGGTGGCCCTGGACGGCGTGCGTCATGTCGAAAGCGCCGCGGCCAACCGCCCCAAGATCCGCGGTGCCGGCTGCGCCCACAGCGCCGCCATCGCCGCCCAGTTGGCCAAAGGCGACAGCCTGCGCGAGGCCCTCACCACCGCCAAGGCCTACGTCGCCGCCGCCTACTTCGCCGCCGCCACCCTGCCTGACGGCCGCGGGGTGGTCTGGCACGGCGTCACTGTCGATGATTCCACCGTGGTGCCGACGGTCTGAGGCTGATCAGGCCGCCACGGGCAGGGCCAGCGCGCTGCGCACCCCCGACAGCACCATCTGCACCGCGATGGCGGCAAGGATCAGGCCTTCGATACGGATGAAAATGCCCAGGGCCACCGGCCCCAACCAACGCTGCACCTGAGCCGCCGCCCGCAGGATCAGCAAAGTCGCCAGACCAACCAGCAGCACGGCCGCCGCCAAGGCCAGTAGTGACGGCAGGTTTTCGGCCAGGGTGCGATGCGGTGGCGCCGCCTGCACCCGCATCACCAGCACCGTGGCGATGGCCCCCGGCCCGGCCAGCATGGGGATGCCCAAGGGCACGATGCCGACTTCCTCCGCCGCCGTGCCGGCCTGCACCTCCTCATCGGTGGTCTTCATGCGCGGCGCACGCATCTGCACGAAGTCCAGCGAGTACAGGAACATGATGATGCCACCAGCAATGCGCAGGGCCTGCACATCGACGCCAAACACCCGGAAGACCGCCTCGCCCGCCACCACCGTCAGCAACAGGCACACCGTCGCACTGAGTGCCGCCAGGTTGGCCGTCCGCCGCCGCCGCTCCGGCGAATCTTTGGCAGTCATCGCCAGAAACAGCGGCGCCGCCCCCACCGGTGAAACGATGATGAACAACGGCACAAACACTGTGATCACCGTAAAGAGCTCTTCCCAAGGCATACCCCATGGTGCCATGGGACTCCCCCCTGGACAAGTCAGCAAAGCTTATATCTTCTGCCACCCTACCCTACGCGCGGGCGTAGCTCAGTTGGTAGAGCGACAGCTTGCCATGCTGTAGGTCGAGAGTTCGAGTCTCTTCGCCCGCTCCAGTAGATAACCCTCGGTGAAAGCCGGGGGTTTTTTGTTTTTTTGGCCTTGTGCTCAATGACCAAAAAATGCCGCCAGGGAAACAATAGGGAAACAATGGTGCAGAATACGACCTCTTGGCCAGTGTTTTGGGTGCTGGCGGATGCTGTGGTGGAGCCTGCGGAATCATGGCCAGACACTGGCGGCGCCCGACCATTGGGGTACCCACCGCACAGCGTCGACAGGGGCCCGAACCTAGTCCGGCATCGGCTCCAGCAGCCCCGGCTCGTCGCGCCTGTTGGTCGAGACCCCGAACCCCACCCGCCATCGACGCCAGGCCGTTGCCGGTGACGGGACGATCAGCGGCGCGACTTCGTCCCAGGGAGTGCTGCCTGCCAGCCAGGCGTCGAGCTGGTCATCGGCAATGGTCAGCGGCATGCGGTCATGGACCGGCGCCACCGTCTGGTTGGCGGGCACGGTCATGAGGATCACCTGAGCGGCGTCCCCATCGTTCTGCCATAGGGCGCCGATGGCCACCAGACCGCCGGAAACCGGTGCGAAGGCGAAGGGCACGGCCTTGTCACCCTTGGCCTGGGCCGGCTGCCACTCGTAGAATGCGGTGGCTGGGATGCAGCAGCGCTGTTGGCGGACTACCTGCTGGAACAGGCGCTTCCCGGCCGCCTCCTCGCCGCGGCAGTTCACCAGCAGGCGGCCGCGCAGTGCAGGCGGATTCCAGCCCCAGCGCATGAGACCGAGCCGGCGGCCACGTTCGCCTCCAAGCAGCACCGGGACCTGCCGGGTCGGGCAGACGTTCCACGATGGCTGCCACTCGACCTCGGGGCCACCAGCTGCCCAGCGCTGGCGCATGGCAGGGATGGTCTCGTTGTTCACGAAGCGTCCGCACATGGGGCGGAGCTTCGACTCCTGCTGCCCCTTGCCACCGGCGATCTGGGGGCGGGATTCTTTACTTCCCTTGGCCACCTGCCATCAGGACTCCACGATCGAGGTCGCAGACGGGCCAGTTCATCGCCCTGATCCAGTGGAAGCTTCTGCTGGCCTTGGGTACGGGTTGACGGCAAGGGCGGCATACACGCCTGGTAGCTTCGCAAAGGGCAATAGAGCGTGCTCCTGGACGACATCCTCGCATGAACAGTGGGCTTCAGGGCGCCCATAGGCACGACTTGGTGCAGGCGAAGATCACCTGGCTCTAGCCACCACAGACGGCCACGTCGGAGGGCTTATCAGGCGCAGCCGGAAGAGCACGCGCGACCACGTCGTGTTCAGGTAGGCCACGGGGATCACGTTCAAAGGCAACACCGCCCCGGTCGCCCTCCGACATCCTGCGCTTCCCTCACGACCGCATGACCGGCCTGGTGCTGAGCAACGCAGAGCACACGTTTCTCGTGTCGCTCATCGGACCCTGTCATGGCGCCGAGGTCGAGGACTTCCTCATGCAGGCTCCGGCCGTGGCCGGAGGACGGCGCCTCGCCACCAACCACCCGGCCATGGATCCGCTGTTCGAGGCCATCGGCATCGACGTGCACGGCTTCATGAAATTGGAAGACGAGGAAGCCGGACGAACGCGGCTCAAGCCAAAGCGCGATGGAACCGCCGAACGGTTGCTAGCGATCTACCAACGCATCGAACTTTACCTGTCGTAGGTGGCTTACCGTTTCGTTGCCCCCACGACGCAACCCACGAAGACAACCTACGGTAGCTTTGTCATACGTGCTAGTTTTGGTAGCTGAACGCTTACGGACCACCATCGACTCAGGCTGCCTGCGCACGATCGGCACATTGATGGGCGGGGTCGAACTGCTCTCGGCGGGGGCGGGGCATGGATGGAAGACTGGTAGAGACTGGTGGTTCCATCGATGGGGTGCCTGGCCCCCTTTGCCCTACTGCCCTACGGCAGGCCGGGACCCAGTACGCCTTCGGGGCGGCCACTGCTGTCTACGGATTTTCAACTTCTGCTTCAAGCCACAACATGAAGGCATGAATGCTTGGCCAAGTCTGCTCTGCAATCGAGAAAATGTTGTCGCGGGTCGCTGGCATGTAAGGCGGCTCGCGGTAGGTCTGAATCCCATCTGCCTGTATTTTCCCAACTGGAATTAGACAGATTCGTCCGCTGGAAGAATCGACTGCATACCCGCCCCCGTCTCCCGCTGTTCCGAAAACCATCACTCCATTAGACACGCTGACCTTCCCGGGGAGCCGTTGCGTGTTCTCCTTGATCAATTCGTCTTTTGGCAAGAACTCTACGAATCCCGGGCTGACACCGTGACTTGGAAGGCACTGCTCTAAAAAACTACGGATATCTGAGCACAATTGGACCGCCAGGCGAGCCTCTATATCCTTGATGTCAGACGGAGCTGCGCCAAAGGATACTTGCTTGACAGGCCATGACTCCCGGTCGTCAGTTACTAGTTTTTTGAAAATGTCTACAGCGCTACTCACGGCCCCTCCCTGTAAAAAATTGACTTAGTTATCCTCGTCCAGGTACTTGTCGAAACGATGCTCGGCATTGTCACACTGCTTCTGAAACCAGTTGCCCCCAAGTTGTCCTACGCTCCATTTTACACCAGATTCAACTTCGTCAGCCATCATGAAGCCACGGCCGGCCTGGGTAAACCCACCTTCGGCATAGTCCTTGACCAACATTCCGACAATAATTGCTGGAGCGAGCTTCCCCGCTAGACGAGCTGCGCCACCGGCCAATTTTGCTGCGCCACCGGCTAACCTGGCTCCGCCTTCCAAGGTTGCCGCCGCGGCTCGATCCAACGTCTTCACGAAACCCTTTCCGGGCAGGAACTTGGCACCCTCGGCAGCCGCCTTCGTGCTCAACTCACCCATGGCAGCTACGTGAGCGTTCTTAGCAGCAGGCTTTTGCTTCGACCATTCCTTGTAATTGAGGTTTGTTGGAAGGGCGCCCTCTAGTTGTTTAGCGTAGTGACTATCGCCAACCATGCCCTGCAATTGCTTTTCGAAGTCTGCGGCGGTAGGGGCCTTCCCGTCTTTGGCAAAGCCGTCGGCCCAATCCGTCCAGTCCTTATTCCAATTTGTGGCTTTACCCTCGGGGTTGAGATGGTTCGCATGAAGACCTTCTGCTCCTCGATGCGCCTCTTTATCCAAAAGCGCGCCGTATTGGGAGTCATTCACGTCAACGCCGGCATTTCCTGCCAACTCCTCGACTTCCTTAGGAATCAGGTGATGCCACTCCTTGTCCGCCAACCCAAGGGGGTCATAGCGGTTGATGGGGTTGTTGTGCGCGTAGAGGTAGACGTTCGGTCCATCCCCGTACTCCATCGGATCCCGCGAGATGTACCGCCCAATGACCGGATCATAGTACCGGAACCCATGATTATCGAGACCCAGCGTCGCCGAACGCTCCTTGGTATTGGCCAAGCGGTTGTTCAGTGAACTGCCAGCGGTGTCGACAATGTTCCCGAAGCCTTCGTAGCGGTCCGCCTTCAACACCGCGCCGGTGGCGCTGGTCATGGCCACGGTGTGGCCGACTGATGGGTTG
>JBBQTJ010000229.1:0-5683 GCA_038213315.1 Planctomycetota bacterium | reverse complement strand
CCAGTTGGCTGGCCTTGTCTGCATCTGAACGGCAGGACCTGCTGGCGCGGATTTCTGCGCTCCTCCTCGATCCCCGCTGCGAACGCGATGTCGCCGAGCTTGCCGGGGCGATGGGCGAACCGCAGCCACTCAAGGATAGTGGGGCCGATCCTTGCCCTGCGGCGTGGTTGCAGCGCGAGCTGCAGGTGCGCGGCCACGATGTGCGCTGACCACCCATGTAGCCGTCTGAGAGCGGCGGGTGGGATCAGCCCCGAGTCAGAATAATAGGGGCAATGTCAATTTTTGGCCGTCACTCCGCAAAATCCCGACACCCCGCCAACACTGCCTGCAGGTCCGGGCTGATCCCGGTGCGGACGAAGGCGCCGCTGGTGGCGCTGCCCAGGGCGAGGCGCTGGTCGGCGGGCAGGTCAAGCATCAGGCCCAGGCCGTAGCCCGCGTTGAAGCGGTCGCCGGCGCCGGTCAGCTTAACCGGTGAGGGCGTCCACGGACCGGGCACCAGGGCGTTGCCGCGACTGCCGGCGCAGGCGGCGAAGCGGAGGGCGTGGATCACCACTTCGGACACGCCGATGCTGCGTTGCAGGGCGATGGCCAGGGGCAGCAGCGCTGCGCCGTCGCTGCCGGGCGGTACGTCCAGCAGGCGGGCCAGGACATTGGCCTCGTTCAGATTCACGCCCAGGGCGGCGTGGCCGTGGCGCGACAGCTCGGGCAACAGGGCGAGCATGGCGCGGATGTCATCGCCGGTGCGACCGCTGGGATCGACGAGATCAAGCAGGAAGGCCGGGCGCTGGCTCAACGTGCTGAAGACGCGGTCGATGAGCAGGCGCCACACCGCGGTCATGTGCGGGTACAGCGTCCAGTTGGTCAGGGCGATCAGGCCGGCGCGGGCGCAGGCGGCGGGATAGGCACCGCTGGTGAGCGTCGCTTCCGCCAGGGCGGCGTCGATGGTCGCCAGCTGGGCCACCGCCGAGAGCATCAGTTTTCCATCGCCGAATTCGAAGGCCAGGGTCCGGCCATGCACCGTGCCGAGCGGGGTGACGGCATTGAAGCGCGCGGTCACCGGTGCGAAGGCGGCATGGGCCGGCGCCCCCAGGGTGGCGAAGAGTTCGACCCCGACCCCCAGGCCGGCCAAGCCGTCGCCCAGGTTCACGGCGCAGCCGCCGGGATCCTGGCGATGCACCACGATCTCACGCAGACTGCTGCGGCCGGCGGCGGCGGCGGCCCAGGCGGCGAAGTCGCCGATGCCGCGCATGGCGGTGAAGGAAGTCACGTCCTGACGCTCGCCCACCACCTGGATCATCTCGTCGACGAAACCGTCGAAGCCAGTGACGGCGGTCAGGGCCGGGATGTTGGCCAAGCTTGCGGGCAGGATGTCGGCCAGGGCCCGATACGGATTCATACCGGCACCCGCACGATGGCTTCATCGGTGAAGACATCGGCCTCGTCCCGGCTGCGGGTCGAGAACTCGCTGACCACGGCGCCCTGGGGCCCGGCGGTGAACCAGTGCTTGGTATTGGGGCCCAGGGTCCACTGCTCGCCGGGGCGCAGGTGCACGGTGCGGAAGACGCTGACCGTGGTGCGCTTGTCTGCGGGCAGACGGCTGAGGGCGCTACTGCGCGTCGCGTCGTCGTGATCACCGGCGATATGCAGGAAGACCTCGCCCTGGCGGACGCGGAAGGTCTCCTCTTTGCCGGGGTCGGTGTCGATGGGCGGGTGGCGGTGCTCGGGGCAGGTCTGGCCCGGCGTCATCATCAATTCCTTGGCGCAGCAGCGCCGGGTGTTGACGTAGACGTGGATGGCCAGCCCGAACTCGGTATAGCGTCCCAGACCGAAGTCGGCGATCTCGATGGCGGCGGCCTCGTCATCGCGCAAGGTCAGGCCGGCGGCGCGCATCTGCACGGCGGCGGTGGCCTGGCGGGATTGTTTCTCAAGCTGGGCCGAAGTAGCGGTCATGACCGGATCCTGTGGGCTGAGTCCGCCGGCAGCGGCGAGGCGGACGAGGGGGGCGAGGTGGTTCCATTCGTCGGCGCGGGGTTCGTCCGCAGCGGCGGTGTAGCGGCAGGCGTCGGCCAAGGCCGAGGCGATGGGCGCCAGGCTGACGTCCTGGGCCAGGCAGAGGCGCGCCGCGCCCAAAAGGCGATCATCGGCGGCCAGTTTGCGCCACGGATCACGGGCAACCCGCGCCACGGGATCGGCCAGGGCGCGGTTGCGGTAGCGGATCAGCAGGCTATCGGCCAGGACCCGGCTGCTTGCCTCGGCGTCGCCGCCATGACGCCGGCCCAAGGCCACGGCCACCGCCTCGGCCACCGCCCGGGTGCGCTCCACCAGCGGGGCATCCAACATGCAGTCGGGGATGGTGGCATAACCGCGCAGATGGCCGCCATAGGCCAGGCAGGCGTGGGTGAGGTTGTGCAGGTACAATTTCTGGGCCAGAACCAGGTCGAAGTCGTGGGCGAACTTCAGCGCGGCCACCTCTGGCAGGGGGCCGCGGAAGGCGGCGCGCTCCACCGGCAGGCAGGCGTAGGGTTCGACGCGCAGGTCCAGGACATCCGCGCCAGGTGCGCTTGAGGGGATCATGCGTCCGATCGAGGTGCGCACGCAGCCAAGGCGCCCAGCGGCGGTGGGCGCCAGAGTCAGGATCGCATCGCGCAACATGGTGTGGGCTTGGGCGCCGTTCTCGCACACCAGGATGTCGAGGGGCCGGTCGCGGCGCATCAGCCCCTGGGCCAGCGGTGCACCCAGGCGCGGCAGCGCATTCAGGCCCACGGCGGTCGCGACCAGGTCGCAGGCGGCCACGGCGGTGGCCACCGCTTCGACCTCACGACCATCGATGACACTGACGCCGGTCACCGTCTGCGTGACGCTGGTCTCGTCAGTGACCAGATGAACGACATAGGCCCCGCGTTCGCGCAGGGCTGCCACCAGGGCCGGGGCAACGTCGACAAAGATTACCTTCCAGCCGGCGGCGGCGAAGGTGGGGGCGATGAAACCACGGCCGATGTTGCCGGCGCCGAACTGGATAAGGGTAGGCATGGGCGTGAGCATGGCGGCGGTGCGGCGGCTCGGCAATGACCTGCAGGACGCCGGGCATGCCTGTGGGGCTCGTGGTCCGGTAGGCCGCACCCTGGACGGGCCAAGGCGGCGGCCGACGCTGCCCAGGCCCATGCGCACGCTCTTCGCCTTTACCATCGCGTTGCTGGCCGTGGTGGCGGTGGCTCCCGATCAGGTCATGCCATGGAAGCCGCACCTGACCTGGGCCAGGCCAGAATTCCGGCCCCTGGTGGCGGGGATCATCTCCAGCGGCCTGCTCTGCCTGGCGGCGTGGTTGCTGCCGGTGCCCACCCTCAGGGTCACCAATCGCTGGCGTGGCCCCTTTCTGGGGGTGGGCCTGCTGTTGCTCCTCCAACCGTGGCTGCACCTGGCGTTGCTGGCGTCGATCGCCTGGCGGCCGTCGCCGCGGGCGTCCGATCTGGTGGTGGCAGAACTGGGCATGGCCGAATGGACGATGGGGCGCTTGGGCCTGATGCTGCTGCTGGCCCTGGTTGCACCGGTGGCCGAGGAATGGTTTTTCCGCGGCCGGCTGCTGCCCTTGGTCGCGCGCAAGGTGGGACCACGCTCGGCGGTGACCTTGACTGCCCTGGCCTTCGCCGTCGCCCATGGCAATCCGCTGCAGGCCATGGTGGCCCTGCCGGTGGGTTTGCTGCTGGGCTGGCTGCGCTTGACCGGGCATGGTCTGCCGCGCTGCATCCTGGTGCACCAGGTGCACAATATGCTGTTCCTGGTCGCGGGTCCGGCCTTCATCACCGTGCCTTGGGTCGGCATGCTCACAGCAGTTATCGGTGTGGTCATGCTGTGGCTCGCGGCCCTGACTGCCGAGCCGCGCCCCTGGCCCAGGGCCTGGTCGCATCTGGCGGCCCTGGCCCTGGTGGTGGTGCTGGTGGCGGCGGCGCCCCTGCATCGTCGGGTCCAGGATGTCCTGTGGGTCGACGCCACCCATCGCGCGATCGAACGAGGTCCCATTCCCGACGTGGTCATGGCCGTGCGCCTGGATCAGCTGCGCCAGCAGGGGCGCCTGTCCGGGGGGCGTGGCGAGGCCCTGGTCGCAAAGCTGCTGCAACAGCCCCCCGTCCGCAGCGATCGCTTGGCCATGGCCCTGGTGGTGGTTGATCCCCAGGCTTTTGCCGCCTGGGCCACCACGCCGACGGCGCCCACCGTCGAACACCTGATCCTGCTCTCTGACTTCAATCTCAATTCCCCGGCCCTGGGCGAGGCCTTCCGCGCCTGCCTGGCGCGCCGCCCCACCCCAGTGGTCCAGGCCATGGTGGAGGAGCCCGAGGTCATCCGCCGTTTCCTGCACCTGCCTGACGACGCCGCGGTGCTGCGCGCCGCCTTGGCCGGCGCCGATGGCCCCGGCAATCGCACGCGCTTGCTGAACATGGTCGAACGCGAACGCCCCGGCCAGGTGGCGGACGTGCTGTTCACCCTGCCCACGGCCGCCATCGGCCCGGCCGAGCGCCGCTTCCTGTTCATGCGCTACCCGGATGCCAACGACCGACTGGAGCGCCTGGCCCGTACCGACCCGGTGCGTGCAGCGGCCTTTCGCGTCCGGTAGGGCACGCGGCGATCAGGCCCGCCGCGCGCAGGGGTCAAGGGGGCCAGCCGACCACCCCGATGACACTCCTTCTCCTATGTCTTCAGACACCCGAGTCCGGGATCCGCTTGACCAGCACACATCTTTGGGTGCCGCCGGACCGGTAGAGGTGAGCGCCAAGATGCCAGCGGGGAGGCGATGACCCCAACCCGGCAGCCATAAGCAATAGATAGTATATTAATGAAAATATGTGAAGTTCATGTCAAGAACCAGCCAACCTCCTGGCTGGGAGGTCTGCTTACGGGATTGACAGTGGGCTCGACCTGCGGAGGGTCTGCGCCTTCATGACGCGACGACCCTGTGAATATCCAGCTTGTATGGCTGTAAAACAGCAGCAATGCGCCGGGCTGGCCGGGCTTCGCGGACCCTCGGCGGTGAAACGCCAGAAGTGCTCGGGCGTACCGCAGTCGGCTCTAGGCAGCGCGCATCACCTCATCCACGGATTCATTGAATCCTGATCTTGTATTCACAACCCGGGGCCCTGTCCCCGACTTCGAGGAGCTTCCTATGACTCTCAGCCCCACCCTCTCCCGCCTCAGCACTGTCGGCATCGTGGCCTTGGCCATCGCCGCCAGCCCGGCCTACGCCGTCGCCGTCAAGGACGACCTAGTCTCGGTAGGCATCAAGGGCCAACTGCAGGTGCGCGCCAATCTGTTGAACGACGTGAACAACACCGCCGGCGACAGTATCGAGTACGACTCGGCAATTTTTAGCGCCCGGCGTGCCCGCTTCGGCCTGTCCGCCCAGATGGGCGACAACTGGAAGGCGAATCTGATCGTGCGCGGCGGCGAGACCGTCGGCTTGGTCGCCCCCGCCCCCGCCTCTGAATCTATCAATCTCTTCTACGCCAATGTGTACTACACCGGCAAGACCGGCAGCGTGGCGCACGAGGTCGGCATGGGCTTGGACAAGCCCTTCACCTCGGCCAGCAGCCAGAGCAGCACCAGCTACCTGCTGCCCACCGAGCGCATCACCTCGGCCGGTAGCACGGCCGGCAACTTTGATCCCCGCGGCTATGGCGTATTCTACAAGCTG
>JBBQTJ010000228.1:0-5696 GCA_038213315.1 Planctomycetota bacterium | reverse complement strand
GCCAAGTTGGCCTCGGAGCGCAGGTCAAAGCCCAGCGCCTCCATCCGGCCCAAGTGTCGACCCTGCTTGTGACGGACGGCGGCCAGCGGCTGGGTCAGGGCCGGGGCGCTCCAGACCAGGTTCGGCCATTCAGGAAGTTCGTGAACGTAGGTCATATTCGCCGCCGTGTCTGCGGTGAATATCCAAAAGTCCGCCGCAAGTCAATATATTCGCCGCAATGCGAGCGTCGAATGAGGTGGCGATTCGCCGCACCCAAAGTGAAAATCCAATGACCAAGCCCGCTGCGGACGGGTCAAACCGCAACCGCCGTTAGGCGGACAGGCGCGTTGGCCGCCGGTATTCAGCGGGCTGCGAGGATGTGCTCCACGACTTTCTCCGCCGCATGTCCATCGCCATAAAGGGTGGGATCCCACGGCAACTGCGCCGCCATCGCCGCCCGGCCGCCGCTGGCGATGCGTACCGGGTCGGCCCCGACCAGGCGGTTCCAGCCGCTGTCGACCGTCTCGGTCCATTCGGTCTCGTCGCGCATGGTGATGCAGGGCGTCTGGTAGAAGTAGGCCTCCTTCTGCACCCCGCCGGAATCGGTGGCGATCAAGCCGGCCTGGGACTCCAGCATGACCATGTCCATGAAGCCCAAGGGCGGGATCGCGCGCACGCCCGTCGGGGTGGCCAGGCCGCGCTTGGCGATGATGCCGGCGGTGCGGGGGTGGAGGGGCAGGATGACCGGCAGGGCGCCGGCCAGCGTGCCGAGTCCAGCCAGGATGCCGGCCAGGCGCTGGGGATCATCGGTGTTCTCTGCCCGGTGGCAGGTCGCCAGGATGAACCCGCGCGGAGTCAGGCCAAGATCGCGCATGATCGTCGACTGGGCGGCGGCGGTGCCGCGGGCGTGCATGGCGATATCGTACATCACATCGCCCACCAGATGCACGCCGCGGGTCAGACCCTCGCGGGACAGGTGGTCGACGGCGGTGCGGGTGGGGCACAGCAGCAGGGTCGACACGTGGTCGGCCATGACCCGGTTCACCTCTTCGGGCATGCGCCGGTTGAAGGAGCGCAGCCCGGCCTCCACGTGGGCCACCGGGATGTTGAGCTTGGCCGCGGCCAGAGCGCCGGCGAGGGTCGAATTGGTGTCGCCGTAGACCAGCACCCAATCGGGCTGGTCCGCCAACATGATCTCCTCTAACCGTTCAAGCATGCGGCCGGTCATCTGGCCGTGCCCGCCGCCATTGATCGCCAGATTGTGGCGGGGCGCGGGGATGCCCAGATCGTCGAAAAAAGCCTGCGACATGCCGTGGTCGTAGTGCTGGCCGGTGTGGACGATCGATTCCTCGATGACCGGGCGGCCCGCCGCCCTCTGGCCGCGGACGGCGCGCGAGACCGCTGCTGCCTTGATGAATTGCGGCCGGGCGCCGACGATGGTCATGAGTCGCATGGGGTCACTCCGTGGGCGGGGTAAGGCGCATTCAGCCTGCCGCCAGGGCCGTGATCACCCGGTCCTGCTGCGCCTCGGTGAGGTCGGGATGCATGGGCAGGCTGAGCACCTCCCGGCTGGCGCGCTCGGCCTCGGGGAAGTCGCCAAGGCGCCGGCCCAGATGGGCGAAGCAGGGCTGTTCGTGCAGGCACTTCGGATAGTACACGGCGCTGGGGATGCCGGCCGCCTTGAGGCGCTCGGCCAGGGCGTCGCGCCCGGCGCTGCGCACAGTGTACTGAGCATAGACATGGCTGTTGCCGCCCGCCACCAGCGGTGGGCTGACCGCCGGGGCCTGAGCCAGCAGCCGTTCGGTGTAGCGCGCGCCAAGGTGGTTGCGGCGCTCCACCTCCCAGTCCCACGCATCGAGTTTGGCCAGCACCACCGCCGCCTGGAGCGTGTCCAGTCGGCCGTTCATGCCGATGTACGGATGATGGTGGCGCTTCTCGCCGCCATGGGTGCGGATGGCGCGCATTTTGGCGGCCAGCGCGTCGTCGTCGGTGAACAGGGCGCCGCCGTCGCCATAGCAGCCCAGCGGCTTCGCTGGGAAGAAACTGGTAGAGCCGATGGTGGTCACGCCGCAGCTGCGCCGGCCATGGCGGGTGGCGCCAAAGGATTGGGCCGCGTCCTCGATGACCGGCAGGCCGTGCCGGGCGGCGATGGCGTTGATGCGGTCCAAGTCCGGCATCTGGCCGAACAGACTGACCGGCATGATCGCCCGGGTGCGCGGCGTGATCGCTGCTTCGATGCGGTCGACGTCGATATTGAAGCTGGCCGGCTCGATGTCGACGAAGACCGGGTCGGCGCCGACCTGGGCGATGGTCTCGGCGGTGCTGATCCAGGTGAACGGCGTGGTGATGACCTCGTGGCCGGGGCCGATGCCCAGGGCGCGCATCGCGATCTCAAGGGTGTCGGTGCCGCTGGCGGCGGTCAGGCAGTACTTCACACCGACGTAGGCGGCCAGCCGCGCCTCCAGCTCGGCGATCTCCGGGCCCATGATGTAGTGGCCGTGGTGCAGGACCCGGTGCAGGCGGTCCTCGATCGCCGCGCGCAGGCGGTCCTGTTGGACGGCGAGATCGATGAAGGCCAGCGGCGCGGTCGGGATCGTTGCCGCGAGGTAGGCCTCGGGGGTGCTGGCCAGATCGGGGTGCTGGCCCAGCGCATGCGCATTTCGGGTCAGCATACGGATGCTGCCGGCAGGGAAGCGCCGCAGGGCCATGAAAGCCTGCGCGTCAGAGGCGCAGACCAGCCCATCGCCTGCCAGGGCCGCCATCCACTGCTTCCCGGCAGCCAGCGCGGTAATGCGCCGCTGAGCCTCGGTCAGCGCCGCGCTGCGGTCGAGCGGCTGCGGCCCGGCCGCGAGGCCGTCCGCCAGCGCCTGGACGTAGGCCGGCGACGAGCCGGCGTGCAGCCAGACGCGCCAGCCCGCCGCCAGGCAGCGCTCCACCGCCAAACGGGATTGGTCCTGCCGGGACAGGCAAAGGTCGAGCACGAGGTCCAGTCCGAGCAGCAGGTCCATGTCAAATCATCCGGGTCGCGAGGTGGTCGGCGGGCTCAGGCGCAGGGCGAGCAGGTCTCGCCCTCGATCCGGTAGGCGGCGCCGCAGGCAGCGCACACCGGCGCAGGCCCAGCCGGCAGGCGCACGCCGCAGGAGCACATCCAGCCGCTGCGCCGCGCCGGCACGCCGGTCATCAGGGCATAGGCCGGGACATCACGGGTGACTACGGCCCCGGCCCCGACGAAGGCGTAGGCGCCGATGGTGGTGCCGCACACGATGGTGGCATTGGCGCCGATCGAGGCGCGGCGCCGCACCAGGGTCTGGCGGTACTCGTGCTTGCGGACGATGTGGCCGCGCGGGTTGAAGACGTTGGTGAAGACCATGGACGGGCCGCAGAAGACCTCGTCCTCGATGGTCACCCCGTCATAGATCGACACGTGGTTCTGCACCTTCACGCCATCGCCGATGGTGACGTTGCCGACGAACACGCCCTGGCCGAACGAGCAATTGGCGCCGATGCGGGCCCCGGCGGACACATGCACCCAGTGCCAGACGCGGGTGCCCTCGCCGATGACGGCGCCGGCGTCGACGATGGCAGAGGGATGAATGGTGGCGGGCATGGGCGGTAGCCTGTGGGGATTGACGAGGTCAGTGCTCAAGCGGCAAGGACACCTTGCGGCCATCGCGGGCGCTGGTGTAGGCCGCGATCAGCACCTCAAGGGACTTCATGCCCTCGCGGCCATCGGTCTCCGGCTCGGCCTCGCCGCGCAGCACCTTGATGACGTTGTCGTAGTAAAGCGGATGGCCGAAGCCGTAGACCGAGGTGGTCTCGTAGCTGGCTTCCTTCACCTTATCGTCGTCTGGATCCTTATCGGCGAACTCCCAGTACTGGATTTCGTTCACCGCCAAACCGCCGATGCGCACGGTGCCCTTCTCGCCGAGCACCGTGATGGTGCCCTCAAGATTCTTGGGATAGGTCAGCATCGAGACGTTCATGGTGCCCAGGGCCCCGCTGCGCCACTTGATGGCCAGCACGCCACTGTCCTCGACCTCGATATTGCGGGCCATGGTCGAGGTGTAGGCAAAAACGCTTTCGACTGGGCCGATCATCCAGTCGATGAGGTCGACGTAGTGGCAGGCCTGGTTCATGAACGCGCCGCCGTCGAACTCCCAGGTGCCGCGCCACTTCGCCGAGTCGTAGTACGACTGGGGCCGCTGCCAGAAGACGTTGATGGCGACGTTGTAGATGCGGCCGAAGCGCTTCTTCTCGACCGCGCTCTTGAGCAGCTGCAAGGTGGCGTTGCGACGGTTCTGCTTCACCACGAAAAGATGCACGCCGGCGGCGTCGCAGGCGGCAACCATGCGCTTGCCGTCCTCCCACCGCGTCGCCATCGGCTTCTCGGTCATGACGTGCCGGCCGGCCTCGGCGCAGCGGATGGTCTGGGTGGGGTGCAGGCCGCTGGGCGTGGCCAGGACGACGATGTCGGCGTCCGAGTCGCGCAGCAGGTCGTCGAGTTTGGCGTAGCCCGTGGCGCCGCTTGACGCCACGGCCTGAGCCAAGGCCGCCGGATCAGTATCGCAGACCGCGACCAGCTGGGCCCGGTCGGCATGTTGCTTGAGGGCAGCGATGTGGTTCACCGCGATGCGTCCGCAGCCCACCAGGGCGAAGCGGATGGGACGGCCGAGGATGGGCGGATGGCTGTGCATGGTGGTGGCGATCAAGACAGGTTCAGGCCGGGAAGACCAGGGGGCCGTGCGGTAGCACGTTGCGTGTGTCGACGATGGGCACGCCATGGCGCAGCAGGTCTGCGGTGTACTCGCGGTGGGCGGTGGCGAGCAGCATGCAGTCGTAGCCAGAGCCCAGCGCCGAGCTCGTCCGGCCGTTGAAGGAGGGGTGCTCGCGGGTCGGCGGGATCACCGGCACATGGGGGTCATGGTACGAGACGATAGCGCCCTTGGCCTCTAAGCTTTCGATCAGGACCAGGCTGGGACTCTCGCGCATGTCGTCGATGTTGGCCTTATAGGCAATGCCCAAGATCAGTATCCGGCTGCCTTGCACGGCCTTGCCGTGGCGGTTCAGGCAGTCCTGCACCTTGCCGACCACGAACTCGGGCATGGCCCGGTTGATCTCGCCGGCCAGCTCGATGAAGCGCGCGTTGATGCCGAACTCCTTCGCCTTCCACGAGAAATAAAAGGGATCGAGCGGGATGCAGTGCCCGCCCAGGCCCGGCCCGGGAAAAAAGGGCATGAAGCCGAAAGGCTTGGTCGAAGCCGCGCGGATCACCTCCCAGACGTCAATGCCCATGCGGTCAAGGATGACCTTCATCTCGTTGACCAAGGCGATGTTCACGCCGCGGAAGATGTTCTCGAACAACTTGGCCATCTCGGCGACCTGGGTGCTGCTGACCGGCACCACCGTGTCGATGGCGGCGCCGTACAGCGCCACGGCCAGATCGAGTGAAGCTTGGTCGACGCCGCCGACCAGCTTGGGGATGGTCTTGGTGTTGAACGTCTGATTGCCCGGATCCTCGCGCTCTGGGCTGAAGCACAGGTGCAAGTTTTCGCCAACCGTCAGCCCCTTGCCCAGCCGCTCCAGGATGGGCTTGACCACCTCCACCGTGGTGCCGGGCCAGGTGGTGCTTTCTAGCACCACCAGCGAACCGGGCCGCAGGTGGGGCGCGATCGCCTCGACGGTCCGCACGATGAAGCCCAGGTCGGGCTGCAGGTGGT
>JBBQTJ010000227.1:0-5710 GCA_038213315.1 Planctomycetota bacterium | reverse complement strand
GGGTTGCCATGGCCATTCATCTCATCCGCATGTTGCTGCTGACCTGCTTTCTGGCCTGGCCTTTGGCGGCCCAGCAGGTCGAGGTGCACATGACCGCCGGCCAGGTGGTCAGCGGCGAACTGGTCAAAGAAGACGATGACGCGATCACAGTGAAGACCCAGATGGTGGGCAAGACCAGCACCATGGTCGCGGATGTGGTGCTGAAGCGGGCGGACATCGCCCGCATCGACAAGGCCCAGGACCCGGAAACCGAGTACCTGCTACGCCGCAAGGCCGCAACCACGACGGCCGAGCAGCTGGCCTTGGCCCGCTGGTGCCGCGAGAAAGGCTTGGCCGACCATGCTCTTGAGCTCGCCCGCTTGGCGGTGGCCCAGCCGCCCGCCTCGGACGAGGCGT
Source organism: Planctomycetota bacterium (assembly GCA_038213315.1). Taxonomy (GTDB): domain Bacteria; phylum Planctomycetota; class UBA11346; order UBA11346; family UBA11346; genus JBBQTJ01. The sequence continues at coordinate 5,314 of JBBQTJ010000227.1, read as the reverse complement.
TGGCGATGATGAAGTCGCTGGGCTGGATCCAGGTGGATGGCACGTGGGTGCAGGAAGACGTCTGGTTGAAAGCGTCCGGCAAGACCCGCTACCTGGGCACCATCATGCCCATCGCCGAGGCGGAGGCGCGCAAAGCCCGGGATCAGGCCCAGAAGACCCTGGAAGAGAAGTCCGCCGCCTTGGCCCGCCATGACAAAGCCATCGCTGAGTTGGATGACCGTCCGGCTGCCATTGATGAGGATCTGGCCAAGGCCACTGCTGCCCAGACCGCCGCGCAAGGCAAGGCGCAGCAGGTCACCAGCGCCAAGGCAGGCTTCGATCAGGCCCAAAAAGCCCTAGAGCAAGCGCGCCATGCCCAGGGCAATGCCAACCAAGTGGACCTGGGTCCGCTCCGGCAGCTGGTTGAATCGACCCAAAAGGCCTACAACGCCGCCAAGCGCGACGCCGGCAGCGCCGAGAACGATGTGGCCCGCGCGAAAGCCACTATTGCCAGCTTGACCGCCGAGAAGACCGCCCTCAGCAAAAAACGGGAAGCCCTGGCCGCCAAGCGACCCGCCTTGGCCAAGGCCGTCGACGGGGCCAAGGCCGCCCTCGCCGCCTTGGGACCGGCGCTCTCTCCGACCATGCCCGCGACCGCAGCCGCCGCAAAGCCCTGACGCCGCCCTCACGCCTGTCTGCGGCTGCGGCGCAACTTGCGGTGGAGCAGGTCGACCTCGCCACCACCTTGCACATTGACGACGGGCCTTGCCGTGGCGTACACTGCCACCGCATGCCCCCAGACTTACCACCGCCGGTGCTGTCCGCCCTGACCACGCTTCTGAAAGAAGGGAAGCTGGATTTACCGGTGCTGCCGGACACCGCGGCGCGCGTGGTGCAACTGTGCGGGGACGACCGCTGCGAGTCCAAGACCCTGGCGGATCTGATCGGCCGGGACCAGGGGCTGGCGGGCAACCTCATGCGGCTGGCAAATTCGCCGATGTATTGCGGCAATTCGCCCATCGTGTCATTGAACCAAGCGGTGGCGCGCCTGGGTTTCGGCAAGATCCGCGAGCTGGCCCTGATCATCTCGTGCCAGGCCAAGGTCTTCGCCGTGCCCGGGCAAGAGTCGTGGGTGAAGGAGCAGTTCCGCCACGCCCTGTGCACCGGCCTGTACGCGCAGGAGCTGGCGCGCTGCAAGCGCATGAACGTCGAGGAAGGCTTCCTCTGTGGCCTGTTGCACGATGTCGGGCGGCCGGTGCTGATGGTGACGCTGCTAGACCTGCATCGCAACTGCAAGCTGCCACCGTCGATGCCCGGCATCCATCAGACCATCGAGGCCCTGCACGCCGCCGTAGGTGGGCAGCTGGTGACCAGCTGGACCCTGCCGGCCCGCCTGGGCGAGACCATCCGCCACCATCATCATCCGGCCAAGGCCGAAGCGGCCCAGCAGACGGCTTGGCTGGCGAATTTCGCCGACGACATCGCCCAATGGGCGATGGGGACCTATATCGCCGGCGACGTTCTGCCGACGGATGACGACATCCGCGGGCACGCGGCCCTCGCCGACCTCAATCTGTATCCCGAGCAGGTTGACGCCCTGATGGAACAGCGCGAGCGCATCTGCGGCCTAGTCAAATCTTTCGGAGGATGACATGACTGAAGCCTTTGACGTCCTGGTGATCGGCGGCGGACCCGGCGGCCACAGTGCCGCGGTGACGGCGGCCCGCGCCGGCCGGCGCACCCTGTTGATCGAGCGCGAAAAGGCGGTGGGCGGCGCCTGCGTCAGCCATGGCACCATCCCCAGCAAGACCCTGCGCGAGACCGCAGTGTCGCTGACCGGTTTCAAGCGTCGCACCGGGGACGTCTTCCAGGTGGCGATGCGCGACGATCTGCAGGTCGCCAGTCTGATGACCCGCATGGAGGCGGTGGTGCGCGCGCACCAGTCCACCATGGGACGCCAGCTTGAACAGCTGGGCGTAACGCGTTGGCATGGCCGGGCGCGCTTCCTGACCGCCGACCGCATCGCCGTGACCGGCATCGACCGTCAGGTCCGCGAGGCCACGGCTCCGGTGGTGGTGATCGCCGGCGGCAGCCGGCCACGCAATCCGCCGGATGTGCCGATCGATCACCAACATCTGTTGGATTCGGATTCCTTCCTGTCGCTGACCTATCTACCCAAGACTTTGACAGTGCTGGGCGCAGGAGTCATCGCCAGCGAGTACGCAGCTGTCTTCCAGGCCTTGGGCGTGACCGTGACGATGATCGATCGTGGGCCGCGGCCCCTCGGCTTCCTTGATCAGGATCTGACCGAGCGCTTCGTCACCGCGTTCACCGCGGCTGGTGGGCGCTATCTGGGCGGGCGCAAACATACCAAGGTGGTGCACGACGGCTTGTGCACCATCTCTACCACCCTGGACGATGGCAGCGTGGTACTCAGCGAGAAGCTGCTCTGCGCCTTAGGCCGGGTGGCGAATCTTGACGATCTGGATCTGGCCAAGGCCGGTTTGGCCACCACCGATCGGGGCATCCTGACCGTTGATGCCGGCTTCAACACCACGGTGCGCGGCATCCTGGGCGTGGGCGATGTGATCGGTCCACCGAGCTTGGCCAGCGCGGCCATGGATCAGGGACGGCGCGCGGTGGAGGGCGCCCTGGGCCTGCCGCCGGGCGCGCCACCCGAGACCATGCCGGTGGGCATCTACACCATCCCCGAAATGGCCGCCGTCGGTCTGACCGAGGCCCAGGCGAAAGAAAAATATGGCAGCTGCCGCATCGGCACCGCCAGCTTCGCCGACCTGGCCCGCGGCCAGATCGCTGCCAACCAGGATGGCTGGCTGAAGCTGGTCGCGGCCCCGGATGGCCGCCGTCTGCTGGGCGTCCACCTGATCGGCGAAGGCGCGGCCGAACTCGTCCACCTGGGGCAGATGGCGATGCTTGCAAACTGGGATGTGGACGGTTTCGTGGCCAACACTTTCAACTTCCCGACCTTGGCGGAGGCCTATCGCCTGGCCGCGATCGAGATCATTCATGATCGGCGCTGACCTCTGGCGGACGCGCGCTTTGACGAGGTGCGTAGCCATTTGCGCGCCCGTAAACTTCGAGGTATGCTGAGCAACCCATGTCCCTTCCCTCACTGACCGCTGATCTGGATTACTTGCGCAAACTGGTGCGCGAGAAAAGCGGCATCGTCCTGGGCGAGGACAAGACCTATCTGGTGGAATCGCGCCTGCTGCCGGTGGCGCGGACCAACGGGTTCACCGGCTTGGGCCAGATGGTTGCGCAGATGCGCAATGCCACCTTCGGGGCCCTGCATCGCGCCGTCATCGACGCGATGACCACCAACGAGACCTTCTTCTTCCGCGATGTGAATCCCTGGGAGGCCCTGGCCAAGAACGTGCTGCCAGATGTGCTGACGCGCAAGGCTGCGGACAAGCGCCTGACCATCTGGTGCGCCGCCGCCAGCACCGGCCAAGAGCCCTACACCACCCTCATGGTGCTGCGCGAAAATTTCGCGGCCCGCCTGCAAGGCTGGGACGTCCAGTTCATCGCCACCGACTTGTCCAATGAGGTTCTGGCCCGGGCCAAATCCGGCCTGTACAGCCAGCTTGAAGTCGGCCGTGGCCTGTCCGCGCCGCTGCTGACCAAATATTTCACCGCCAAGGACGGCCTTTGGCAGGTGAAGGATGACCTGCGCCGCATGGTGCAATTCAAAGAGCAGAACCTGCTCGACAGCTTTGGCGGCCTGCCGGTGTGCGACATCATCTTCATGCGCAATGTGCTGATTTATTTCGACCTCGACACCAAGAAGCAGATCCTGGCCCGGGCACGCAAACAACTTGCGCCCCTGGGCTATCTTTTCCTCGGCGGGGCCGAGACCACCTTGAACATCGACGACAATTTCGAGCGCAAGCCCTTCGAGCGCGCCGGCGTCTATCAGCTCAAGGCCGGCTCACCCTGCGGCAGTTCAGTCGACACCGGCATCTTCAAAGTGGTGCGGCCGGCAACGGTGAATCCCGCGATCCAGGCCGCGGTGGTGCCGAAATAGGGTCGCGCCAGGTCGCGCAGGCCTTGCCTGTCTGGGGGATTGGCCATTTGAGCCTAAACCCTCGCCCACGCTTGCTTGCGCCGGGCGCATCTGCTGGCGTCGGGGCGTCTGCTGGCGTCATCTGGGCGTATGGGCGCTTCAGGGAAAAGAAAAAGGTCAACCAATAAGAGCCACGCGAGGTGGCTAAAATGACGATAGTGAGAGCACCTTTCAGGAAAATCTACCAGCCGTTCACAGTTTTTGCTCGTTGTCACTGGACACCATTCGCGTCGCAGTCCGTTACCACACGACGAACCTCCTGACACCAAACGATCCAGTTCCGGTTCCCCCGCCGAGCCTTTACGCCGCCACCGGCCGTGACGCCGTCCCGCCCAGGCAGCCGCTGCACGTCGAGCGCACCCAAGCCACGCCCCGACGCGCGGCCTCGGTGGCGCGCGCGGCCAAGCCACCGACGCAGCCCCGGCTGAACAGTCCGCTGCCCGTGACCATGCCAAGCCACTGCTCGGCCGACAGGTCCAGCCGCGCCAGAATCGGCAGCAGGTGCGACGGAATCGCCCCACGTTTGCCCGCGCGCACGAGGCGGCCGGTGGCGTCGATCTGCTGAACATAGTCGTCGACCGTAGTCCTGCACAGGCAGCGCCGATCGGCGCCAGCCATAGCCGGGACTCTGCCTGGCCATTGGCCCCAGCAGCCAACGCATCCGTCACGCCCGCCCGGGCCTGCTTGGATTCCGGCACCTCAGCCCGGATCCGCGTCACCGTGCGCGCGCGCTGGCGCGCCGTTAGGCGCACCTGGGCCGAGGCATGAGTGCTGCGCTCAGGACGATCCGCCAGGCCTGCACGGATGGGATTGAGGTCCACATATGCCATGCATACCATCAGCGCGCCCTCATCCAGCAGCGGCACCGACGTGAAACGCGCCTCCCAGAAGGCGCCCGTGCACTCGTCCTCACGATTGGCCCGTCGAGCAATGCCCTCATTCAGTGCCTTCATGAACCACGACAAATGGCCCAGTCGCCCCCGCTGCTTGGCCACCCACGCCACGTCCAGCGCCTGCCGTGTCACCGCCGCTGGATCCGCCGTCAGCGCCGACCCATCCGCCAGCACCCGACCACGCCCAGGAAACAGCGTCCACCACCGCCGCACCACCTCCTCCGCACTCCACTGCGCCGCCACCGCCGGATCCATCCGCACCACCACCTGCAAGTGATTGGACATCACCGCATACGCCGCCACCCGGCAGGAAAATAGGCTCTACCGGGAATCCCGTGGGTATGATAGCCAGCCATCG
>JBBQTJ010000226.1:0-5712 GCA_038213315.1 Planctomycetota bacterium | reverse complement strand
TCTCACCGGCCTCGATCCCGCCTGGCATCAAGTCTGGCGCCAGACGCTGGAGGTGCTGACTGGTCTGGGCCACGTGCCGGTCGAGATCGACTTCGCGCCCTTCGCCGAGGCGGCCGCCAGTTTGTATGGCGGACCCTGGGTAGCGGAGCGCACTGCCGCCGTTGGAGATTTTCTGGCCCGGGAACCTGTGGATGCCGATCCGGTGGTGGCCGGCATCGTCCGGGCGGGGCAGCGGCATGATGCGGTGGCCGCCTATCGCGCCGGGTATCGCCTGCGGGCATTGCAACGCGCAGCGGCGCAGCAATGGCAGCGCATGGACGTGCTGCTGCTGCCCACGGTTGGCGAACATCCCACTCTGGCGGCCGTCGCCGCCGATCCGGTCGGCGTGAATGTCCGGCTGGGTCGCTTCACCAATTTTGCCAACCTGCTCGATACCTGCGCTGTCGCCGTGCCAGCGGCCTTGATCGGTGGTATGCCCCAGGGGGTGACGCTGTTCGCCCCCGCCTGGCACGACCTGCTGGTGGCGCACCTGGCGGCGGCCTTGCAAGACACCTTGGGCCTGCCCGTGGGGGCCAGCGGCCAGCGCCTGACCGGCCCCCAGCTTATTGCCGGCGACGATGGCGGCATTGCGGTGGCGGTCTTCGGCGCGCATCTGTCTGGTCAGCCGCTGAATCATCACCTGTTGTCCCTTGGGGCGCAGCTGGTCGGGTCGATCCGCACGGCCCCGGCCTATCGGATGGTGGCCTTGCCCACCACGCCGCCCAAGCCCGGCCTAGTGCGGGTGGCCGACGGCGGCGGCGTCGTCACCGGCGAGGCCTGGCGCTTGTCCCCGGCCGCGTTCGGCCAGTTCGTCGCCGCCATTCCCGCACCGCTATGCATCGGCCGCATCGCCCTGGCCGATGGGCACGAGCTCAGCGGCTTCCTGGCCGAAGCCTCGGCCTGCGTCGGGGCCGAGGACATCACCGCGTTTGGCTCGTGGCCGGCCTGGGTGGCGCGGGCCTGAGCGACTGGGCAGGGCCCATAAAAACCGCACCCCAGGGCAAGGGCCCTGGGGTGGCGGGTGGAGGGTGGATGCGGCAGGTCCTGTGAGGCCCCTCGGGGCGGGTGACCAGCGGCTATCCGCGAGGCGTGCGATCGGCCATCAGTTGATGCACGATCGATTGTCGAACTCTTCGTGTCCGGTGTCGGACTACTCCTTGTCGTTGCGTTGCAGTCGTGAGCTCACGATTCCTTCCCATGGGGTTGTCCTTATGGCGTATACGGCCGTCGGGGTCCAGGGTCGGTCGCTCGTCTCATCCCTCCACACGTGTATTATACCACGTGCGGCCAGCTGGGGCGAGTGCTGCGGCGCACCGCACTTTGTGACCAGCTGAACTGTATGTCGCCAGCGAGCGGGGCATCAGGATGGGACGATGGGCGGGCGGGCGGGAACCGCTCGCCGGGTTATGGTGGATGGGGTATGGGGTATGGGGGATAGCCGCCCTGGGCGGGGCGCACCGCTGTCCGCTGTCTGCAAGTGTTGTCCACCATATCCCATAACCCATCCACCATAACCCAAAGCCCATACCCCATAACCCAACCACCATAACCGGGGCGCCCCGCCCCCGCCCCTGCCCCTTGTCTCCCGCCGTGATCCGCCACCGTTTCCGCCCCATGCCCGATACTTCCCGCTACGATTCGCCCCTCTGCTCGCGCTATGCCTCCAAAGAGATGCAGATGCTGTGGGGTGATGACCGCAAGTTCTCTACGTGGCGCAAATTGTGGGTCGAGCTGGCCCGGCATCAGGCGGCCCTGGGGCTGCCGGTCACGGCGGCGCAGGTGGCGGAGTTGGAGGCCCACGTTCATGATATCGACTACGCCATGGCGGCAGCGGAAGAGAAGAAGCGTCGTCACGATGTGATGGCCCACGTGCACACCTATGGGGCGCTGTGCCCGACGGCGGCGCCGATCATCCATCTGGGTGCGACCAGCTGCTATGTCACCGACAACACCGACCTCATCCTGATGAAGGAGGGCCTGGGCCTGTTAGCCACCAAGTGCGCGCGCGTGCTGCATCGGCTGTCCGCGTTTGCCGAGCAGCATCGTGCCCTGCCGACCCTGGGCTTCACCCACTTCCAGGCGGCCCAGTTGACCACGGTCGGCAAGCGCGCCTGCCTGTGGCTGCAGGATCTGCTGATGGACTTGCAGGCCTTGGAGCGCAGCGCGGCAAGCCTGCGCTTTCGCGGCGTGAAGGGCACCACCGGCACCCAGGCCAGTTTCTTGACCCTGTTCCACGGTGACCACGCCAAGGTCGAAGAGTTGGATGCGCGGGTCACCGCCAGTTTCGGCTTTCCGTCGGCCTTCATCATCACCAGCCAGACCTACACGCGTAAGGTCGATGCGGACGTCATCGCGGTGCTGGCCAGCCTGGGTGCCAGCGCCCACAAGATGGCCACCGATTTGCGTCTGCTGCAGCACCTGAAGGAAGTCGAAGAGCCGTTTGAGAAGGACCAGATCGGCTCCAGCGCCATGGCCTACAAGCGCAATCCCATGCGCAGCGAGCGCGTCTGCGCCCTGGCCCGGCACCTCACCACGCTGGTGGGCGAAGGCTACGCGACGCACGCCGTGCAGTGGATGGAACGGACCCTGGACGACAGTGCCGCGCGCCGCCTGTTCATCCCCGAGGCCTTCCTGGCGGCCGATGCGATCCTGGGCATTTTGCAGAACGTCTGCGAGGGTCTGGTGGTCTACCCCAAGGTCATTGCCCGGCGCATTCGCGACGAGCTGCCCTTCATGGCCACCGAAAATCTGATCATGGCCATGGTCGAAGCCGGCGGTTCACGCCAGGACTGCCACGAGCGCATCCGCGTGCTCAGCCACGAGGCCGGCGCGCGGGTGAAGCAGGACGGTCTGGATAACGATCTGATCGCGCGAGTGCAGGCCGACTCCTATTTCGCGCCCATTCATGGCCAGCTGGACGCACTGATGGATCCGGCGACTTTCATCGGGCGCGCTCCGCAGCAGGTCGAGCGCTTCCTGGCCGCCGAGATGCGCCCCGCCCTGGTGCCCTACACCGCCACGCTGGGCGGCGCAGCGCTGCTGACCGTCTGAGCATGCGGCGCGCCTGGCCGGTGGTGCTGTTGCTGTTGGCCGGCTGCGGCACCGCCGTGCGCGTTACCGATGGCACCACTGGTGCGCCGGTACCTGGTGCTCAATGGCGCTGCGGTGAAGTGGTGATCGCCACCACTGACGCTGCGGGCCGCGCCCGTCTCGATACTGACGCGTGCACCCGCTGGCAGGTGTCCGCCCCGGGCTATGAATCCCAGTGGTTCTGCGATCAGGCCCTCGCCGCCGATCGCCAGGCGACCCTGACTCCTGCCTGGCTCCATCGTTTCGCCGATGGCGGCAGCACCGCTGCGCCAGCCACTCAGCGTCTGCCAACGCCCCCGCTCTGCCCCTGCCGCAGGTAGCGTTTCAAGGCGCTTGGCCGTCCAGCTTCCGCCCCGCCGGATCCGCCATCGCCTCTTCCCACCAGCGCAGGATCTCGGCCTCGTCATGCTGATGCCAGCTGGCGCAGCGTTCCAGCCGGCGGCGCACGGCCTCGGCATTCGCCGGCCGCCCAGCTGGCGTTTTCGCCAGCAGGTCAGCGACCAGGGTGATTAGGTCGGCGTCGCCGATGCTCACGAGTCGGGCGAGCGGCGGAGGATCGGCGATATGCTTGGCCAGTTCCTCCTTGAAGTCAGCGGCGACGAAAACCTCGTGTCCGGTCAGCAGCCACCACGCGGTGCAGCCCAGGCTGTACAGGTCGTGGCGCGGTTCGGGTGGCGGATCCCCGATCAGCAGCTCGGGGGCGATGTAGCCGGGCGTCCCCAATACTTCGCTGGCCCGGGTGGCGCGGTCCCGAGGGGGCGATGAGGCTCCGGGGATCATCGCCGGGGCGATCTCGCCGCGGGCCGCCACCAAGCCGAAATCCAGCACCTTGGCCACGTCGAACTCGCCGCCCTGACGACACAGCATCACATTGCCGGGCTTGAGGTCGCGGTGCACCAGGCCCTGGCCATGGGCTTCACTCAAACTGCGGCAGATCTGCGCGAGGATGCGCACCACGCGCCAGGCCGGAAGGGGGCCGTGACGCTGTACGGCGCGCTGCAGATCGATGCCATCCAAAAGCTCCATCACGTAATACCATTCTCCTTGTGCCGACACGCCGTAATCGAAGAGGGTCACGGTATGCTGCGAGTCGAGCCGGGCGATGGCGGCCGCCTCGGCCTCGAAGCGGCGGGCCAGGGCGGTGCGGTCGTGGTTTCCGGTGACGTCCGGCGGAGCGATGAACTTCACCGCGGCGGTACGCGGCAACAAGCGATGGCGGGCCTCCCACACTTCGCCCATGCCGCCCTTGCCGAGGGCGCGCACCAGGGCCCAGCTGCCCAGGTCGCGCAACTCGCGGCGCGCCGCGTCAAGCTGGCGGCGCCAGCGATGCACGCTCCAGGCCGCAGCGGTCGCCAGACCGGCGCAGAAGGCGAGCGGCGCCCACCATTCCAGCAACTGGGTCGGATCCTGGGGCGGCAGGCCCAGCGCCAGGCCCACCAGCCAAGCCAACGGCGCACAGGCTGCCGAGGCCAGGGCCACGCCCAGGGCCGCCGGCGGCGGAAAGGGGAAGACCAGGGGCACCAGCACGATCCAGATGCCGATGCCCGACACGCCCCAGCGCGGCAGGCCGGTGGTGGGCGCCACCTGCACCTCGGTCAGGGCCATGGCCATGGCCACGCCAATGCTGGCGATCATTGCCAGGCGGCGCACTTGGCTGGCGCTACGCGGCCGACGCAGCAGCCAGCGCAGCAGCAGGGCGAGCACGGCCACTGCCAGGCCCAGGATGCACAGCGGCCACAGCACCACCCGATCGCCCAGGCCAGCCAGGAGCAAACTCAAGGCTGCCAAGCCGACCAGCGCGAAGGCGGCCAGAGTCATGTCGGCCAGGATCTGCAGGCGGCGGCGGGCTTCGTCCTGCTCGTCCTGGCCCGGGGTGGGCAGGGCCCGCAGGACGCGGCTGGGGCGGGAATTGGGGACGGGCGCGATCGGCACGCTGACGCTATAGGGCGCCACGGTTCAGGGGAAACCCTCGGCCGTCACCGGCGGCGGCGGACGAAGAATTCGGAAATCGCCCGTTCTGCCCGGCGACGGGCCTCGGCCAGGTCGCCGGCCAGGGCCAGGACCTGGGTGGGCGCTTCGTGCTCGGCGGCCGCTTGCAGACGCAGGGACAATTCTGCCAGTTCGTGCAGGCCCAAGCTGCTGGCCCCATGGCGCAGGGCGCTTGCCAATTCGCGCACCCGTAACAGATCGCCGGCCTGGGCGGCGCAGGCGATGCTGTGCACGGCAGCGGCGGCACTGTTGCGGAAGGCCGCGGCCAGTTCCAAAGCCTGGGCATGACCAGAGGGGTCATCGCGCAGCTGGGCCAGGCGGGTGCCGTCCATGACCGGCAGCTGCGGCTGGGCTTCAGGGGTGATACCGCGGGCGGGCGGTGGCGTCGTCATGGGACGGTGCGCGGCACGCTCCTCCGGGCTGATCAGTGCGGGTTGTAGCTGCTCGGTGCTGCGGCGCAGGCCGGAGCCGCTGGGGTCGCCCCACAGCCGGGCCAGGACCTTGGCCAGGGTCGCCAGGCGCACCGGGCGGGTCAGCACCGGCACCTTGCGCTGAGCAATGAGCTGGGTGCCGCCGGCATTCACCGTCGACACC
>JBBQTJ010000225.1:0-5736 GCA_038213315.1 Planctomycetota bacterium | reverse complement strand
TCCACTGGGACGGGTGGCGGGCAGTGCTGGCGGGCCCGGCGGGCGGGGCGGGTGGCACCTTCATGCTGCTGGTGGCGATCACGGTGTTTCAGGGGGAAATACCGGCAAAAGTATGCTGGCGGCGGGTGGCGCCATGGGCTTCCTGGCGACGGTGATGCTGGTGCCGGAGACGAAGGGGGCGACGCGGGACGACGGGATAGCTGCTCTGGCCGCTTGGCCTGCGGCGGTCGCTCCAATTACGCCTGATATCCCTCGTCCGGCTCCGCCAGTCCTTGCCGGCGTCGGCCGGTGACCGTGGCGGTGAGCCAGCCGTCCGTCAGGCGGGTCTCGATGGTCGCGCCGTCGGGCGCATCGGCGAGTTGCCGCACCAGGCGATGCTGCGGCGTGCGCACCACGCTGTAGCCGCGGGCCAGCACGCCGAGGGGGCTGAAGGCATCAAGGCGGCCGGCGAGGGTCGCGAGGCGGGTGCCGTGGCGCTCGCTGGTCAGGGCCACGGCCCGGGTCAGGCGGGCGGCAAGGTCGTTGTGGCGGCGGGCAGCAGTGGCCAGGGCCGCGTCGGGGGCGGCGCCGTGCATGCGGCCTTGCTCTAGGGCTAGGCGATGGTGGCCGGTGCTGAGGGCGGCGTCGACCAGGGCTTCGAGCCGTTCGGCCAGTTCATCCAGGCGCTGCTGCCGCAACCGTACTTGATACCCCGGGCCGGACAGGGCGCGATGGGTGGCCAGGGCGGCGAGCTGGTCGCGGCGGTCGGCGAGCAGTTCGTTGATCAGGCGGTCGAGGGTGGTGCGGTCCGCGGTTAGCTGCGCATGCAGGTCGGCCAGCACCGGCACCACCAATTCACCGGCCGCGGTGGGGGTTTTCGCGCGCAGGTCGGCGGCCAGATCCGCCAAGGTGGTGTCGGTCTCGTGGCCCACCGCCGCGACGATGGGCGTGCGGCAGGCGGCGATGGCGCGCACCGTGCGCTCCTCATTGAAGGCCCAAAGATCCTCAAGACTGCCGCCGCCACGGCCGACGATGATCACGTCGACCTCGGGGTGGGCATCCAGGGCCTTGATGGCCGCGACGATGCTGGCGGCGGCCTGGGGCCCCTGGACCAGGCAGGGGGCGTGCACCACTGGCATGGTGGGGAAGCGGGCGCGGATGGAGTGCAGCAGGTCCGCCAGGGCCGCCGAGCCGGTGGCTGTAGCCAGGCCCACTGCGCGGGGCAACAGAGGCAGCGGCAGCTTGCGCTCGTCGTCGAACAGGCCCTCAGCCAACAGGCGGTTTTTAAGCGCCAGGAAACGCGCAGCCAAGTCGCCCTGTCCGACCGGAGTGATGCGGGTGGCGATCAGCTGATAAGTGCCCCGAGGGGCGTACAGCGATAACGAGCCGCGCACCAGCACCTGCTGGCCTTCGCTGGGCAGGGCGCCCTGGCGCACCACGCTGCTGCGCCACATGGCCAGGCCGATGATCGCCTCGCCGTCCTTCAAAGTTGCATATAAATGGCCGCTAGATGCGACTTTCACCTGGGAGAGTTCGCCCTGCACCAGCAGGACACCGTAGCCTTCCAGGTCCAGGGCGAGGCGCCGGGTGAGGGCGCTGACAGAGAGGGGAGTATCGGCCGGCACGGGGGTGGACGGTGGCGCCGCGCAGGGGGCGCGTCAACTGCCCGTTCCCGTTCCCTTGACCCGACCACCCCCCGTCTACCGTCCGCCCCCTTATGGTTTCAGTAGCGGTCCTCATCCCTGCACGGCGGGCTTCCACCCGCCTGCCCGAGAAGCTGTTGCTCGCCGAGCACGGTGAGCCGCTGATCGCCACCAGTGCCCGGCAGGCGGCCAAGGCCTTTGGCGCGGCCGCCACCATCGTCTGCGCCGATGATCCGGCCCTGATCGAAGCGGCCCAGCCGGCCGGGGTGCAGGCGCGCCTGACCCGGATCGACCATCCCAGCGGCACCGACCGCATCGCCGAGGTCGCGGCCGGCCTGGACGCCGCCATCATCGTCAATGTGCAAGGCGACGAGCCGGAATTGGACCCCGAGCAGGTGCGCCTAGTCGCCGACCTGCTGGTGCGCCACCCCTGGGCCGGCATGGCCACCTTGGCGACGCCCGCAACCGCCGCGGACCAGACCAATCCCAATGCGGTGAAGGTGGTCCTGGCCCATGGCGACCGCGCCCTGTGGTTCACCCGCGCGCCCGCCCCCTGGGACCGTGACGCCGCCAGCCCCGGTGCCGGCCACCGTCACCTGGGCATCTACGCCTACCGCCGCGAAGTGCTGCTGAGCTATGCCCGCCTGCCCGCCAGCCGGCTAGAAGCCAGCGAGAAGCTCGAACAGTTGCGCGCCCTCGAAGCCGGCATCGGCATGGCCTGCGCCGTAGTCCAGCATGCCGCCCCGGGCATCGACGTGCGCGCGGATTACGACGCATTTCTCCTCCGCCGTGCAGTCGACCCCGCGACCCCGCGACCCCGCGACCCCGCGACCCAGAAGTCTCCATGACCAAACGCGACCACCCCTGCAAGCACATCTTCATCACCGGCGGCGTCGCCAGTTCGTTGGGCAAGGGCATCGCCTCGGCCTCAATCGGCCGGATCCTCAAGAACATGGGCTATCGGGTGCGCATCCAGAAGCTGGATCCTTACCTGAATGTCGATCCCGGGACCATGAACCCCTTCCAGCACGGCGAGGTCTTCGTCACCGACGACGGCGCCGAGACCGACCTGGATCTGGGCCACTACGAACGCTTCCTCGGCCAGCCATGCAGCAAGGGCAGCACCGTTACCGCCGGCTCGATCTACCTCTCGGTGATCCAGCGCGAGCGCGAAGGCCGCTACAACGGCGGCACGGTGCAGGTCATCCCGCACGTCACCAACCGCATCAAGGAGACCATCCGCGAACTGGCGGCCGAGGACGTGGACGTGGTCATCAGCGAGGTCGGTGGCACGGTCGGTGACATCGAGGGCCTACCCTTCATGGAGGCGGTGCGCCAGTTCGGCCACGAGAACGGCCGTGCCAACGCCGCCTTTGTGCACCTGGCGTACATCCCCTACATCCGCGCCGCTGGCGAGATCAAGACCAAGCCGGCCCAGCACAGCGTGCAGAAGCTGCGCGAGATCGGCATCATCCCCGACTTCCTGTTCTGCCGCAGCGAACGTGGCCTGTCCAAGGATGTGCGCGAGAAGCTGTCGCTGTTCTGCAATGTCGAGCCGCAGTGCGTCATCGACCTGGCCGATGTGCCGGTGTCGGTCTACGAAGTGCCGCAGGTCCTGGTGAAGCAGGACATGGCCAAGCTGTTGTGCCAGCGTCTCGGGCTGCCGGTGCGCGACTGCGACATGAAGGCCTGGGACCTGATGGTGCGGCACATTCGCAATCCCAAGGACACGGTGAACATCGGTCTGGTGGGCAAGTACATCAACCTGCAGGACGCCTACAAATCGGTCACCGAAAGCATCGACCACGCCGCCTTCGCCCACCTGCTGAAGGCCAACATCGTGCGCATCGAATCGGAGGCGCTTGAGAAGGACCCGGAGTGGGCCGACAAGCTCAAGGGCCTAGACGGCCTCCTGGTGCCCGGCGGTTTCGGGCGGCGCGGCTTCGAAGGTAAGCTCAAGGCGATCCGCTGGGCCCGCGAGAACAAGCTGCCCTATCTGGGCCTGTGCCTTGGGATGCAGGCGGCTTGCATTGAATTCGCGCGCAACGTCCTGAATCTTGCGGATGCCAACAGCACCGAGATGGAGGAGCGCACGTCTCACCCCATCATCGTACTGATGGACAGCCAGCGCGACGTGGTGCAGATCGGCGGCACCATGCGCCTGGGTCAGTACCCTTGCACCCTCACCCGCCGCAACAGCAAAACCACCAAGTTGTACGGCAATGCCGAGGTGATCAGCGAACGGCATCGCCACCGCTACGAGTTCAACAACGCTTATCGCGCCCAGTTCGAAAAGGCCGGCCTGCACTTCACCGGCCTGTACATCCCCGACAGCGCGCGGCCCGAAAGCTCGCTGGTCGAGATCGTCGAACTCAAGGACCATCCCTACTTCCTGGCCACCCAAGCCCACCCCGAATTCAAAAGCACCCCGGTCGAGCCCCACCCGCTCTTCCGCGGCCTGTTGGCTGCTGCCTACAAGCACAAGACCAAAGGCACCCACGATCCGGATGTAGCGGCGAGGTTTCAGGCGGAATAAGGTGGACGGCTCGTCGCTGAGCGGCCGTCTATTCAGCTTTCCCAAAGGGGTTGCTCGGGCCGCTTCGCTGAATCGGCCGACATTTTTTGGCCTTTCGGCCGATATTGGCTCAGTTCCCCGAGCAACCTGTTTAGGGAAGATCAGTAATAATACAGGGCAGTGCGGTCGCATACACGCGGCGGTGTCTGGGCCCATGCCTCCTGGCCCGTGCCGCATGACAGCCATAGTGCGGCCAACGCGCGAGGCTCCCCATGGCTGAATTTGAACTCGATCTTGACGGTCCGTCCGGCCTGTCCCCGACGGTCGCGACTACCACCACGTCCACCACGACGTCCAGCAATGGCGCCGCGCTGGAGCGCCAGCTCGATTCGCTGATGACCGCCACCACGGTCGAAGACCTAGCGAAGAAAAAGACGGGCACGGTCAAGACGATGAAGGAGAGCCAGCTGCGGGAGCTGATCCGGCAGTCCATGGCCAGCGTGCTGGAATCAGTCTCGGCCGACTTGTCGACCGCCAGCCGCGATGCCTTGCAGGCGCGCCTGCAGGACGATGTCAAAAAGGCCATGAGCGACCGCGCCAGCGCCGCCAACGCCCAGCAGCGACTGCAAGACGAGCTCAGCCTGATACACGCTCGCGTGGGCGAGCTTGAACGCGAGCGCGCCGAGCTGGCTGCGCGCCTGGGCGAAGTACGCACCGACGCCTTCCGCCGCACCAGTGGCAGCGACGCCGCCCTGGAGGAGACCCGTCGCACCCTGGCGCAGGTCAGCGCCGACCTTGAACGGGTCACGGCCGCCCATCGTGAACTGGTGGCGGCGATCCTGGTGCTGGACGGCCAAACCCCCGACACCGCCGACTTGGTCCAGGCCGGCAGCGAGGCCGAGGCGGTCCTGTCCGGCATGGCCGCGTGGCACGAAGAGGCGCGCACCCTGCTGTCGTCGGTCGACGCCAGCGGGCTGGCCAGCCGCCTGGGCGACGATCTGGCGCGGCTGCGCGCCCTGGTCGAGGCGCGGGACAAAGACGGCGCGTGGATCGCCGATCAGCAGCGCAACATCGCCTCCTTGCGCGCCGAACTTGAAGCGGCGAAGGGCAGGATCCGCGCGGGTGATGACACTGCGATCCTGCGCCAGGAACGCGACGCCGGGTCCGCGCGCGAACAGGCCACGGCCGCACGGCTGGTCGCCACCGAGGCGCGCTTGCGCCAAGCGGACGACGCCCGCCAGGCGGCCGAGGCCCTGGTGGCGCAGGCGGTCGCGGCGCGCGCCGCCGCTCAGACCCAGGTCACCGCCACCGAACGCCGCATGGGCGATCAAGTGCTTGAGGCGACCGCGGCCCGGGACCAGACCACCCGCGAAGCCAGCTCACTGCGCGCGCGCATCGGCGGCCTGGAATCCGCCCTGGCCGCCGCCGACGCCGCCCGCGCCAGGGCTCAGTCCGAGCTGGCCGCCGCGCAGAAAAACGACAGCAGCGCCGCCGAGCTCGCGCGCCTGTCCGAATTGCTGGCCACCGCCGAGACCAAGCGTGCCGACGCCGAGCGCCGCACCGCCATGATCGACGCCCAGGCCATGACCGTGCGCGAGA
>JBBQTJ010000224.1:0-5768 GCA_038213315.1 Planctomycetota bacterium | reverse complement strand
GCTCTGCCAGCACCTCATCGGTAGTGGATTCCAGGCCAGCACCCAGGTCTGCTTCGCCCTGCGCGATGCGAGCGCTGACCACCAGGTAATCGATGGCCTGCGCCCACGAGGTGGTTTCGGGCAGGCGGGCGACTACCGCCTCGACGGCGGAACGGGGCAGAGCGGCATGGAAGGCGTCGGGTCGGCCGGCATCGATTCGAGGCGGTGCGGGACGGTCGGAACGGCTGCGGGTCAAGGTCGCCATGGCATCATCCTACGCTGTTTTCCAGCTTCAACGCCAACAGCTTCCGCGCCTCGGCGGCGAACTCCAGGGGCAGGACCGCGAGCACGTCCTTGGCGAAGCCGTTGACGATGGCGCCGATGGCGTCTTCCTGACTGATGCCGCGGGCCTTCAGATAGAAGAGCTGGTCTTCGCTGAGCGTGCTGGTGCTGGCCTCATGCTCGACCTGGGCGTCGTCGCGTTGCACGTCGACATAAGGGTAGGTCTGCGCGGCGCAGTGCTTGCCCACCAGCATGCTGTCGCAGCTGGTGTAGTTGCGGGCATTCGCGGCGCGGCGGCCGATCTGCACCAGGCCACGATAGACATTGCTGCTGTGGTCGGCGCTGATGCCCTTGCTGATGATGGTGCTGCGGGTGTTCTTGCCCACGTGGATCATCTTGGTGCCGGTGTCGGCCTGCATGCGACCGTTGGTCAGGGCCACGCTATAGAACTCGCCGATGCTGCCGTCGCCGATGAGGATGCAGCTGGGATACTTCCAGGTGATCGCGCTGCCGGCCTCGACCTGGGTCCAGCTGATCTTGCTGTTGCGGCCACGGCAGGCGCCGCGCTTGGTGACGAAGTTATAAACCCCGCCTTCGCCCGTGGTGGGATCGCCGGCGTACCAGTTCTGCACCGTGCTGTACTTGATGCTGGCATCGTCAAGGGTCACCAGCTCAACCACTGCGGCGTGCAGCTGGTGCTTCGAAGACTTGGGCGCGGTGCACCCTTCAAGGTAGCTGACCTGGCTGCCCACGTCGGCGATGATCAGGGTGCGTTCGAACTGGCCGGACTCGGTGTTGTTGATGCGGAAATAGGTCGACAGCTCCAGCGGGCACTTCACGTGCGGCGGGATGTAGACGAAGGAGCCGTCGCTGAACACCGCGCCATTCAGGGCGGCGAAGTAGTTGTCGGCGCTGGGCACCACCGTGCCCAGCCAGCGCTCGATGAGCTTGGGGAAAAGGTGCAGGGCCTCGCTGAACGAGCAGAACACCACGCCGGCATCGTACAGCTTGCGCTGATGCGTGGTGGCCACCGACACCGAGTCGAAGACCGCATCGACGGCCACGCCCGACAAGCGCTTCTGCTCGTCCAGGGGGATGCCCAGCTTCTCGAACGTGGCGATGATCTCGGGATCGATCTCGTCCAGGCTGTTATAGCTGGGCGCCGCCCCGGTGTCGGCCTTGGCCTTGGGCGCGGAATAATATTGAATCGCCTGGTAGTCGATCGGCGGGTAGTCGACCTTGGCCCAGGTGGGTTCCTCCATGGCCTTGAAGATCGCATAGGACTTCAGGCGGAACTGCAGCATGAAGTCAGGTTCGCCCCGGGCGGAGCTGATGGCGCGCACCACGTCTTCGGTCAGGCCGCGGGCAAAGTGCGCGGCTTCGACGTCAGTGGTGAAGCCGAATTTGTAGTCATCGGTGCCGACACCGGCGGGGATGGACATGGCGTGCTCGCTTCAGGTACGGATGGCGACGGACAGCTGCGGATGGATCAGGCCGCGCAGGGCCTCCCCCAGCAGGGCCTCGGCAGTGGGGATCTGCTCCTCGGCCAAGCCGATGGCCGAGAGCACGACCTGCAGATCGTCGTGCACACCTTCAGTACGCAGCCGGACGCCAGGCAGACGTTCCTCAGCCAGGCGCTGCACCTGCACGTCCACAGTGGCGGCCTTCTTGAGCAGTGGCAAGGGCAGCCACGCTCGGTCGGCCTCAGTGAAGTCCGGGACACGCTTGCGTTGGTAAGGGGCTGCGGTGTCCGGCGGCGGGGGCAGCACCACCAGCTCCGGCAATGCCGCCAGGGCGCGGGCTTGCAGATCCACGATGAAGGCGCCGACCGTCTCGATGGGCTCGCCGCAGGCGCTGTCTCCCGGCGCGTCCTGCAGCAGCGATTCGACCTGGGCCAAACTGACCCCGCAGGCATCCTGCACCGTACGGCCCCGGACCAGTTCGCTGAAGGCGTCAGCCAGGGGATGGCTGGCCAAGCTGCCAAAGGCCAGGAAGCGGCTGTCGTGGATCTCGCCGTTGGCCACATCCACCAGCCAGTTGATGCGCGCCTGGCCCAAGCCGTCAGCCACGCTCAGCAAGGCCAGACGGCGACGGGCGGCATCGACCGGCAGAAAGGAACCCCGGCAGCGGGGTTGGCGCAGACGGGCATCGGCCTTGCGGCTGAGCACAGCAGTGGCGGTGGGCATGGCGGCAGCGTCGCGGTCGACGCACGGGCACAACCGGCACCCGGCGTTCCCCGGTCATACGCCGGGCGCAGGCATGGGAGCTATGCGCTGGGCGCGGCCTCTGCGTGGGCGTCGACCGGCCGTCACTGAGTTGTTTCCCATACATTGAGTAGGGAGCTGTGCCGATATCGTCAGAAATCCGACAAAATCTCACCATTCAGCGAAGCGGCCCGATCAATCCATTGGGAAAGTTGAATAGCGGCGTGCCATCACCAATTCCATGAGGGGCGCCAGCAGGGTCGAGCCGAGCATACACCGCGCCCTCTCACATTGACCCGTCGCCCGACGGCCAATGGTTCAGTCCATGCGCGCCTTGGCCGGTCGATGGGGGATAACGCGGGCGGATGCCCTTGGTCTGCTGGGCGTGGCGATCTTCGCCGGTACGTATCCCGCGACCCGCATCGCCATGGCTGGCGGCGTCGATCCGGTGCTGAATGCGTCGGCGCGGATTTTGGGGGCTGGCCTGCTGGCCGCGCTGGTGCTGACCCTGACCCGACTCCGCCATCCGGGCTGGGTGCGCTGGCCGCGTTGGGCTGAGGTTCCTGCTTTTCTTGGGGTGGGCGTGGGTGTCGGTCTGATCTTTCCCCTGGGCCTGGGCTTTGCCTTGTGCCATGTGCCGGCCAGTCATGGCGCGGTGGTGATGGCGGCTCTGCCATTGGCGACGACGATGTACGCCTGTCTGCGCGGTGGTTCGGCCTGGCCGGGTCTGCGCTTCTGGGGTGCGGGCTTGGCTGCGGCGGCGCTGGTCCTGGTCTTCGCCGGGCGTCACGCGGGCGGGGTGACCACGGCGACGCCGATGCTGGCCGATGGGCTGCTGGTGCTGGCGATGCTGGGGGCGGCGATGGGCTATGTGGAGGGCGCTCGCCTGACCACGACAACGCGGCCAGGCTGGCAGGTGATCTCCTGGGCGCTGGTGCTGCTGGTGCCGATGGTGGCCCCGGTGGCGATCGTCAGCCTTATCCAGGCCCAAGGCATCGGCGCCGCCGCCTGGATTGGCTTGGGCTACGGCACCCTGTTCAGCATGTATCTTGGTTTCTTCCCCTGGTATCGGGCCATGCAATTGGCCGGCGTGGTGCGCATCAGCCAGATCCAATATGTGCAGCCCTTCCTGGCCATCGTCTATGCGGTGATACTGTTGGGTGAGCGGGTGGATGTGGTGGATCTTCTGCTGGTTTTGGGCGTGGTCGGGACGATTGCCTGGGGTCGGCGGCGGCGGCCGCAGCCGCTGGTGGACCAATCAATGATGGCCGGCGCGGTGCGGCCCTGAATCTTACCGATAGCGCGGATCGCAGCGTCGATCCAAGCATCCACACCGATGCTCTGGCCGGAAATGGTGGCAATCACGCGTGATGTGGGCGATGCTGTGGTCCCCGTCAACGCCCGCGCCCACGGTCACCCCAACAACGCCCGCCCCTGCGCCGTGATCGCCAGCAGGGCGGGGTTGGCCAAGCGGCGGTCCATGCTGATCGCGTAGTAGCGTTGGCGGATCGCCGGGATCCGGCCCAGCAGGCGCACGGCGAAGGTGCGGCAGATATCCTTAGCGATGGCATCGGGGCCGGCGAAGACGCCGAAACCTGCCTGGCCCATGGTTTTCAACAAGGCGCTGTCCTGCAACTGCGCGACCACCCGGGGTTGCAGGCCCTGGTCGGCGCACCAGGCGTCCCAGGCCCGGCGTTGCGGCGAGGCGGGCAGGCCCGTCAGCAGGGGGGCGCCGTGCAGCGAGCGGGGGAAGTCGCGCGCGAGCTTGGCGAAGGAGGGAGCTCCGAAGACTGCGAGGGGGCTTTCGCCCAGCAGGTGGTTGAAGGCGCGAATGCGTTGGTGGGCTTCAAGCGGGGCGTCCGACACCACCAGATCAAGCTCGTGGGCGGCCAGGCGCTGGATCAGCGCCTCGTGGCGGTCCTCGTGCACGGTCACCTGGACAGGGTCGGGTAATTGCAGGGCCGGAGCGATCAGACGGCAGGCGATGAGCTTGGACACAGCGTCGCTGATGCCGACGACGACTGGTATGGCCCGGTGCGAGGCCCGGCCACCCAGGGCCTGATGCAGCTCCCGCCCCAGGGCGAAGATCTCGTCGGCGTAGTCTTGCACCATGCGGCCGGCGTCGGTGAGGCGTAAGCGGCGTCCATCGCGCACGAACAGCTCGGTCTGCATCGCCCGGGCGAGGCTGCGCAGCTGCTCGCTGATGGTCGGCTGCGAGACCCGCAACATTACACATGCGCGGGCGATCGAGCCTTCGCGGGCCACGGCCCAAAAGCTGCGTAGATGGAGGTAGTTCAGTTCGGGCAAGGTGACCATGGCCGCAATGCTCAGACTGAAATAAATCTGCAAATGGAAATCAATTCATAGGTATTACCAATGAGTGCCACTGCCGCTTCCGATGAGCGGACCAGCCCCCGGACCGCTAGGCTGGATACCACGAGGAGTACGCCATGATCATCAATCTCATCACCCGTCACTTCGACCCCAGCGTGGACCTAGTCGAGCTTGCCCGACGAAGAGCCGGATTCGCTTTCGCGCGCTTCGGTGACTTGGTGCGGGCCATCGACATCCGCCTCAGCGATGTGAACGGGCCACGCGGTGGGCTGGGCATCTCGTGCCTGGCCCGGGTGCAGCTGGCCCGCGGGCGGGTGCTGGTGGCTGAAAGTGCCGCCACCTCGCCCGAGGCTGGCATTTCCCAAGTGGTGGATCGCCTGGCCGGCCAGCTACGACGTCTGGCGTCGCGCCAACAGCACCGTCACTGATGGCGCACCGCCCTGGCCATCTATCCGGCCAGGGTGGTGCAGCGTCGCCATCATACATTGAGCACCTGCTACTGCCCGCCATGCTTTCGCGCACAGGAACGTCGCTATGGACCACGTTGTTCTCTTCCCCTTCCTTGAGTATTGGTGGGTCTACGGGGTGTTCACCCTGCTAGTCCTGGCGGTGCTGGTCCTTGATCTGGGGGTCTTCCACAAAAAAGCTCACGTGGTGGGCCTGCGCGAGGCGGCCGGGTGGAGCGTGGTGTGGGTGACCATGGGTCTGGCTGTCGGGGCGGCCCTGTGGTGGTACGCTGGCAGTGCCCTGGCTGATCCGGAACGGGCGGCGGCGCTGGCCCTGCTGGGCGAGACGCCGGCGGCGGCCGCAGACCGGCTGGGCATGGAGTACCTGGCGGGCTACCTCATCGAGAAAGCCTTGGCAGTCGACAATGTCTTCGTCTGGGCGATGTTGTTCAGCTATTTCGCGGTGCCGGCTCAGTATCAGCACCGCATCCTTTTCTACGGCATCTTGGGTGCGATCATCTTC
>JBBQTJ010000223.1:0-5829 GCA_038213315.1 Planctomycetota bacterium | reverse complement strand
CAGCTGGCCAACCGACGCCTGGGTCTCAAGGCGGACCAGCTCTTGTTGCTGGGTGGTGAGGCGCTCGTGGGCCTCGCGCAGATTGCGGGTGCGGTCGGCGACCATCTGTTCGAGCCTGACGTTGAACTCCAGCAGGTCCTGGTTGCGCAAGGCCAGTTCGTCAAGCAGGGCGCGGTTGTGCCGGCGCAGCAAAGCGGTTTCGCAGCCCTGGATCAGCAGCGAACTGGCTTGTTCATCGCCCCAGGGCTTGGGCAGGAAGGCGTCGATGATGCCACGGTTGATGGCGTGGACGGCGAAATCCAGATCCGCGCCGCCGGCCAGGATGATGCGGAAACAGTCCGGATCCCGTTCGCGCAGCTCGGCCAGGAAGGCCAGTCCATCGATCTCGCCGTCGCCCAGATGCTGGTCGACCACGGCCACATCGACTTGTACCGCCTCCATGACGCGGCGTGCGTCAGCCGGGCTGTGCACCGGTCGCAGGGCCAATTGCTGCGTCAAGGGCAACTCGGCGAAGGCGGCGTGGACGCGCGCCTCGTCGTCGAGCAGCAAAACGTTACTGATGCCTGAAGCAATCACGTGCGGGCCCAGGGGGAAAGCAGCGGCCCGGCGCGGTTCACATGCTCTTCTTCAGGCTTACTTCCAGGCAGAAGTTGCCCAGTTCGCTGGTGAAACTGACCACCAGACAGGGGACGTTCTTGTTCTGCGCGGTGATGTAGTTGCGACCCGTGACAATGCGGGGCAGGCCGATTTCGAATTTGTAGCCTTTTTGAATCAGGCGGTTCTTGGCGTCACCGGCGATGATGTTGGTCAGTTCGCCAACTCCGTCGACCACCCCCGAGGTGATCGCGCTGAAGTCTTCGCCGACAAACTTGCTGACCACGCCCATGGCGACCTTCTCGGGAAGGTTCAGGACCACCGCACCGGTGGCCTCGCCACCTAGACCGATGATGCCTGAGACCCCGTAGGTCTCTTCACCATCGCCCTTGAGGAACACCCGGTCGCGGGTGGGTGTCAGCGAGCACATGGTCTGGAACGTGTTGGTCGTCGCCTCGATAAAGGGGTTGATGTAGTCGACGTTGAGGGAGGGCTTGTTCATGGCGGGTCCAGACCTTGGCCAGCGAAGATACCTCAAGGGTTGGGGTGGCGTCAACATCGAGATGTTGGACAGCCAGGACAGCCGTCGCGGGGTCGCGAGGTCGCGGGGTCGCGGGGTCGGAACGCAACCGACTGCGGGGAAGTGCTGCCGACGGCTGTCCTGTTGTCCGCCGTCCCAGACCCACGATCCTCACCCCGCATGCCATCGACCCCGCGACCCCGCGACCCCGCGACGGCTGTCCCCACTCTTCATGCCATCGACCCCGCGACCCCGCGACGGTTGTTTCGGCTCTCCTGATGCCTCTCACCCTCGGCCTCGAATCCAGCTGCGATGACGCGGCCTGCGCGGTGCTTGCCGATGGGCATCAGGTGCTGGCGGAGGGGGTGTTCAGCTTGGCGGACGACTTTGCGGCCTGGGGCGGGGTGGTGCCGGAACTGGCGGCCCGGGGCCATGTGGCGGCCTTTCCCGAACTGATCGCCAAGACCCTGGCCCAGGCCGGTATTGCGGCGCGGGACCTGGACGTGGTGGCGGTGGCGGCCTGGCCAGGACTGGTCGGTTCGCTGCTGACCGGGGTGACGGCCGGCAAGGTGTTGGCCGCCCGCTGCGGCGCGGCGTTGGTGGCCTGCGACCATATCCAGGCCCACTTGGCGGCGGTGCATCTGGGCCGGACCGAGGTGGCTTATCCCCTCATCGGCCTGGTGGCTTCCGGTGGCCACAGCCACATTCACTTGGCCACCGCGCCTGGTCGCATGGACCTGCTGGGCGGCACCATCGACGACGCCGCGGGCGAAGCCTTTGATAAGGCAGCGGCGATGCTGGGCCTGGGCTATCCCGGTGGTCCGGCGGTGGCGGCCCGGGCGGCGGACGGCGATCCCACAGCCTTCCGGCTGCCGCGTAGCTTCCTGCATGATGCGACTCTGCGCTTCAGCTTTGCCGGCCTGAAAACGGCGCTGCTGTACCAGGTGCGCGGGCCGTTGGGCAAAGACGCCCTGACGCTGTCGCCCCAGGGGATCGCGGACGCCTGTGCCAGTTTCCAGGCGGCCGTGGTCGATTGCCTGGTGGGGAAGGTGCTGCTGGCGGCCCAGCAGCACAACGTACGCATCGTGGCGGTGGGCGGCGGCGTGGCCTGCAACACCGCCTTGCGGACTCGCCTGCAAGCCGAATGCGGTGCCCGGGGCCTGACACTGCTGCTGCCTGAACCTGGGCACTGTGCTGACAATGGGGCGATGATCGCCGCCTTAGGGTATCAGCGATGGCTGCGCGGCGAGGTTGCCACCCTCGACCTGGCCCCCATGCCCACCGGCAAGGCTGGCCCACGGGCACGCTGATCCGGCTTGGCTCCTCGCCGGCATTGCGGCGCTGGGCTGGTGCGGGTATCCTCACCACAATGTCCCTCCTGCGCCGATTCGGTTCATGCTCCTTGCTGATACTGGCCCTGGGGTCGTTGGCGGGCGTCGAGGGGGATCCCTGGGCCGGCTTTGATCGCCTTTTGCGCATTGAGGATGGTATCTGGCTGCGCAGCCGCACGGCAGCCTTGGCCACAGCGGCGGGCGAGGATCCCGCCCGCGCTCTGGATCAGTTGGCCCGCCGGCTATTCATCGCGCGCAGTCTGCTTGGCTTGGACCCCGGCCGTCGCGTGCAGGTGGGCCTGCGTGACGGGTGGTGGTATGCCGCCCTGCCGGTGTCGGATCGGCGCCGGGCCAGTACTGATCTGGGCCTGTTGCCGGATGGTGAGCCACCCCTGGTGCGCACCGGTGATGCGGACGGGGCCGCGATCCTGATCCAGAATCATCCGTCTGGTCCGCGCGAATACCGCCTGTTGGTGGTCGATGACGTGGCTTACCTGGCACCGACCATCGCCGCCTGCCGGATCCTGGCCAGCAAGCCACCGGGGGTGCCACCGGCCGATGGGGTGATCGCCACCTACCAGTCCGGTCCGGCAACCGGCGATGTCAGCCGTTTTCTGCTCGCGTCCTTCTTGCCCGCCCAGGCCGCCAGCTTGGCGGCGCTCTGCGCCCCGATGAGCCAACAGGTCGACCGTTGGGACTGGACCTTGCGCCGCAGCGGCCCCGAGGTGGTGCTTGAGGTCGTCCTGCAGCCCCAGGTCAACAGTCCCCTGGCGACCTGGACCCAGCGGCAGAGCAATCTGCCGCCGCAACTTCCGGCCTTGGCCATGGCCCCGGCGTGGCTGCATTGGGAAGGGCATGTCACGACCGGTTGGGATCCCGTGGCGGTGCCGGCCGCCTTGGCGCCCTACCTGAGTGCCGGGACCATGGATCCTGCGTCCCAGGCGGCCTGGGACGCGGTCTGGGAATTGGCCTTGGGCGGTGACGTCCAGGTCGGACTGGTTGCCGGTAGCCCGGCCGAGCCGGCGCCAGCCTTCGCGGTTCACCACGTTCGCACCACCGATCTGGCCGGGCGCCTGGGCGACGCCGCCCATCGACTGGGCGCCGAATGGCGCAGCGCCGAGCAGGGGGGCTATGCCGCAGTCGGTTCGCCCCTGGGTCTGGCGGCGCTGCTGCCGGCGCTGTCAGGCCCGGTCGGCACCGGCCGCCCCGCCATTCTGCGGGCTTCCTGGGACCTCACGGTGCTCCGTCAGACGCCGGGTATCGGCGTGCCGCCTTCCTCGGTCTGGGCGGAGGTCGACCTGGCGACCCATCCGCAGGGACTGTGCCTGACCCTGCGCGTGCCGTTAGATGCCCTGGAAGCCGCTTACTTACAGCAGACCGGTCCCCGGCGTGCGGCCCCGCCAGGCCCCGCAGGCAAGCGGCGCTAGAATCCATGCCGGCTCTGCATTGTTGTGCCATCGCTCGCCTCGGCGCTGGTCAAGCACGACACGACCCATACATCTGCCGCCGCTTTCCTGCCCCGGTCGACACCATCGGGGTCCACCACGCCTATCCTGGACAACCCCATGGCCAAAGTTGCACTGCTCACCGCTGGCGGTCTCGCCCCCTGTCTCTCGGCTGCCGTCGGCTTCCTGATCGAACGCTACAACGACCTGACCCCCGAGACCGAGATCATCGGCTACCTGGGCGGCTATAAGGGTTTGTTGCAGGGCGCGTCGGTGGTGGCTGGTCCAGAAGTCCGCGCCCGCGCCCACATCATGACCCGTCATGGCGGCAGCCCGCTCGGCAACAGCCGCGTCAAGCTCACCAATGTCGCCGACTGCGAAAAGCGCGGACTGGTGCAGCCCGGCGAAAATCCCCTGGAAATCGCGGCGCGTCAGTTGACCAAAGACGGCATCACCGTCCTGCACACCATCGGTGGCGACGACACCAACACCACCGCTGCCGACCTGGCCGCGTACCTCGCCAAGCACGACTACAAGCTGACCGTGGTCGGGTTGCCCAAGACCATCGACAACGATGTCTTCCCCATCCGCCAGAGCCTGGGCGCCTGGACGGCCGCCGAAGAGGGGGCCCGCTATTTCGAAAACGTGGTCAATGAGCAGAGCGCCAATCCGCGCATGCTGATCGTCCATGAAGTCATGGGCCGCAACTGCGGCTGGCTGACGGCCGCCACTGCCAAGGCCTATCGTGACCGGCTACGCCATCAGGAATGGTTGCCCGAGTTCAATCTCGACCGTTTGCACAAGGATGTGGACGCCGTTTACGTCCCCGAGATGGCCATCGACATCGCTGCCGAAGCTAAGCGGCTGCGCGCCGCCATGGACCGCAAGGACAGCATCAACATCTTCGTCAGCGAAGGCGCCGGCCTGGCCCAGATCGTGGCTGAGATGGAAAGCCGTGGCGAAGCAGTCGAGCGTGATGCCTTCGGTCACCTCAAGCTCGACAAGGTCAACGTCGGCGCCTGGTTCAGCAAGCAGTTCGCCAAGCTGATCGGCGCCGAGAAGACCCTGGTGCAGAAGTCAGGCTACTATGCCCGTGCCGCCGCCCCCAATGGCGACGATCTGCGGCTGATCAAAAGCATGTGCGACTTGGCGGTCGAATGCGGCCTGCGCGGCGAGGCGGGCGTCATCGGTCATGACGAAGACCGCGGCAATCGTCTGCGCGCCATCGAATTCCCCCGCATCAAGGGCGGTAAGCCCTTCGACGTCGAGCAGGCCTGGTTCGACGAGATGCTCAAGGGCATCGGCCAGCCGCGCACGGCCACGGTGGTGGTGGGGCATTGAATGACCGCCACGGGGTCGCGAGGTCGCGAGGTCGCGGGGTCGCGGGGTCGCGAGGTCGCGAGGTCGCGAGGTCGACAGCTGTCTGTCAACTGCAGCTTAGGTGACGACTTCCACTTTGTCCCGCCGCAACGTCGAGGCACACATGCCTTCTGACCCCGCGACTCCGCGACCCCGTAACCCCGCGACAGCCGTCCGCGATCCCGCGACCTCGCGACAGTGGTCTCTGCCTAAGCGGATCATCATCGCCATGTCCCTCCTGGGCGTGGCGCTCTGCGTTGTCCCGGTGGTGGAGGTGTACCGCTGGCCGAAAGTCCCTGCCGCGTGGTTCGCGGTGAAACAGGGCATGGAATTGAATGTCCTCGCCGAGTCCCTACCGCCCCCCGCCAGTCTGGGCATGGCGGGCGGGGTCGGCAGTTTCACGTGGCTCGACGGCCCCTGGACCCTGACCATCACGGTAGATTCCGCCAATCGGGTGCGTACCGCCACGGCGGTCTACGGTGGCCGCCATCTCCTGGCCGACCCGCGGGTCTTCATCATCAAGTAGTGTCGAGGTTGCGCGGTCGACCGCGGCGCCTACATGGACCACCGACCCCGCGAC
>JBBQTJ010000222.1:0-5874 GCA_038213315.1 Planctomycetota bacterium | reverse complement strand
GTGCTGATCGAAGGCCGGCTCACCGGCGGTGGCGCGGCCACGAACGCGATCGAATTGGAGCAAGGCAGTTTGTTCCTGCGGGATGTACAGACCGAGGGATATGGCACGGCGGTAAAGTCCGCAACCGCGACCCTGCCCGGTGGGTTCATCAAGGAGTTCAGTTCCGAGTCCTGGGATTCACCGACGACCGGAACGTTGCGCCTGCCCATCTTAGAGACGCCAATCCTGCCCTGGGAAGAGCCGTCCACCTGGACCAGCATCAACGCCTTCAAGCCGCTGAAGCTAGATCAAACGAACCGCCTGCCCAGCGATCGGTTGTGGGACAAACCCATCGAAGGCGCCGACATCACCGTATCTTTGCAGCAGGCCATCGATTCCGGTGCCACCACTGTCTATCTTCCGCAGGGCAAGTGGCTGGTCCGCAAGACCATTCATCTGCGTGGCAACCTGCGGGTGCTGCAGGGCTGTGGTTCGATCCTGATCAAGGACCAGGCCAGCCTGGATGGTGCACCACTCTTCCGCGTCGATGGCGAGGGCAGCGAGCCTCTGTTCATCGACCGCATGTCCATCGCCGGGACCGATCTAGATAAGAAGGACAAGGGCGCCAAGGACGCCTCCGCCTTCGAGCACGCCTCCACCAGACCGCTGGTGGTACTGCACAGCCGCTGGGCCGGCGTGGTGACCGCCGCGCCCAAGTCGGGCAAGTCTGGCCCCATCTTCTTCGACGACATGTGCGGTTCGCCTTGGCGGTTCAATGTCCCGCAGCAGATCTTCTTCCGCCAACTCAACGACGAGGGTGGCCAGCCAAAAATGCTGAATAAGGCCGCTGATGTGTGGATTTTAGGCCTGAAGACCGAGAGCACGAGCACGAACGTCGAGCATGCCGGGCCCACCGCGCGTACCGAGATTCTCGGCGGTTTCGTTTTTCCCGCGATCTGGCCCCCCGAGGGGCCGGCGTACCAGACGCCCATATACCAAGTGAAGGCCGGTCAGTTGAGTGTGGTTCAGACCCTGGAATGGGCCAACGAGGTGCTGGTGGATGGACCAGGCGACACCCTGAAGGCCAAGCCGGGTCACAAGCGCTGGCTGCTGTGGTCCACTGGCGCCAAGCCATGAACGTCGCCACCGCCGGTTATTGGATGCCCAGACCCATGGCCTGGATTCTGCACATCGACACCCAGCATCCCCGCGCCTAAGACGGCAACCCCAATGGCCCGCGGATAAGGGCCGCCCGGGAGCGCCGAGTTGCACTCGGCACAGGAAAAGCAGCCCGCCTCAGCGGGCCTCCCTGTG
This sequence comes from Planctomycetota bacterium, assembly GCA_038213315.1. Taxonomy (GTDB): domain Bacteria; phylum Planctomycetota; class UBA11346; order UBA11346; family UBA11346; genus JBBQTJ01. The sequence goes on along the minus strand of JBBQTJ010000222.1, from coordinate 4,581 downwards.
CTGGTCCGACGGCGTACTGGTCACCGCGCGGGTAATGCCAGCGCCGGCGCAATGACACCGGGTACCGCGCCAGCAGTACTACCAGCAACTTGCCCTGCGGAGGTGTCTGCACCAGTTGGGCACCGGTGACTCCGTGACGGCTTGTTTGGAGCGCAATCGTTATAAGATTTGGTTTATGGCAACAGCTGGGGGCCCCAGCGGATCAAGCCGATCGAGCCGATCAAGCCAAAGCCGCGTCCTTCGCGATGTGCCTTACAATCCGCCTGAGGAAAGACTTCAATGCTCCTGCCTGCCGTACGTATGGTGCTGCCACAGATATGCCTGCTGGCATGTGCGGTTTCCCTAGGCCTCTGGACCGGGCTGGGGGGACTGGCGGCGGCCGAACCGGCCATGGCGAGCGTGCGTTTCCCGTCCGATTCTGGCACGCAAGACGTCAAAGCGGTGTATGGAGCCAAGGGCGATGGTGTCACTGACGACACCGCCGCCTTGCAGGCGGCGTTCCGGGCCAATTCCAACAAACACATGAATACGGTCTACCTGCCTGCGGGCACCTATCTGGTGTCGGAACAGGTCTGGTTCGAACACTGGATGTTCCTCCAGGGCGAAGACCGCCAACGCACCATCATCAAGCTCAAAGACAATTGCCCGGGCTTCCAGGATCCCGCGCAGCCCAAGCCCGTCCTCGGCACCACCAATCCCGAGCCAAGTTCCAACTGCCGTAACATGGAATTCTCGGTCCATGTCCTTAACCTGAGCATCGACACCGGCAGCGGCAATCCCGGGGCCAACGGGGTGGAATTCCTCTCCAACAATGGCGGTGGCCTAGAGGACGTCACGGTGCGTAGCGGCGACGGCCAAGGCGTCTTCGGAGTGGACATGACCCGCCTTGGTCCCGGCCCGGCGCTCTGCCGGCGGGTCGAGGTGATCGGCTTCGATTACGGCTTCGCCACCTCTGGCAATGCGTTCTGTTCCACCTTCGAGGAGATCTCCGTCTCGCGTCAGCGCAAAGCCGGCTGGCTGAACGAGGACCATCCGGTGGCGATCCGCAAGTTGACCAGCGACAATACTGTCCCCGCCCTGCGCTGCACCGGGCCCGCGCCAAGCAGGTCGCGCAAGGGCTCGCCGCCCGCCGTGGGTGGCCAGTTCGTGCTGATCGAAGGCCGGCTCACCGGCGGTGGCGCTGCCACGAACGCGATCGAATTGGAGCAGGGCAGCCTGTTCCTGCGGGATGTGCAGACCGAGGGATATGGCACGGCGGTGAAGTCCGCAACCGCGACCCTGCCCGGAGGGCTCGTCAAAGAGTTCAGTTCCGAATCCTGGGATTCACCGAAGACCGGAACCCTGCGCCTGCCCATCTTGGAGACACCGATCCTGCCGTGGGAGGAGCCGTCCACCTGGACCAGCATCAACGCCTTCAAGCCGGTGAAGCTTGATCAGGCAACCCGCCTGCCCAGCGATCGCTTGTGGGATAAGCCCATCGAGGGCGCCGACATCACTTTATCTTTGCAGCAGGCCATCGATTCCGGTGCCACCACCATCTATCTTCCGCAGGGCATGTGGCTAGTCCGCAAGACCATCCATCTGCGGGGCAAGCTGCGGGTGCTGCAGGGCTGCGGTTCGATCCTGATCAAGGACCAGGCCAGCCTGGCTGGCGCACCCCTCTTCCGTATCGACGGCGAGGGCAGCGAGCCGCTGTTCATCGACCGCCTCACCATCGCCGGGACCGACCTTGATAAGAAGGACAAGAACGCCAAGGACGCCTCCGCCTTCGAGCATGCCTCCACAAGGCCGCTGGTAGTACTGCACAGCCGCTGGGCCGGAGTGGTGACCGCCGCGCCCAAATCGGGCAAGTCTGGCCCCATCTTTTTCGACGATATGTGCGGTTCGCCCTGGCGGTTCAATGTCCCGCAACAGGTCTTCTTTCGCCAGCTCAACGACGAGGGTGGCCAGCCCAAGATCCTGAACAAGGCTGCTGATGTGTGGATCCTTGGCCTGAAGACCGAGGGCACGTCCACCAACGTCGAGAACGCCGGTCCCGCCGCGCGCACCGAGATTCTCGGTGGTTTCACCTTCCCTGCGAAATGGCCGCTCGACACGCCAGCGTACCAGACGCCCATGTACCAAGTGAAGGCCGGGCAGATCAGTATCGTCCAGACCCTGGAATGGGCCAACGAGGTGCTGGTGGATGGTCCAAGTCCAACCCTGAAGGCCAAGCCGGGCCACAAGCGCTGGCTGCTGTGGTCCACAGGAGCCAAGCCATGAAGATCGCCATCAACCGTACCAGGAAGCCAAGCTCCATGTCCCGGATTCTGCACGTCGACAACCAGCATCCCCGCGCCCATGACGGCAACACCGGATCGCAGCGCCAGCCGCTGCGCAGCATCAATGCCGCCGCCCAACTCGCCAAGCCAGGCGACACGGTGCTGGTGCACCCTGGCATCTACCGGGAACGGGTGTGCCCAGCCAACAGCGGCGAGGCCGGACGGCCCATCACCTTCCAGGCTGCTGAGCGCCGCACGGTGGTGATCAAGGGCTCAGAGGTGCTCACGGGCACCTGGACCAGGGTGGCAAAGCACCCGGGCGTCTTCCGTGCCTCACTTGCTGGGCTCAAATTGGGCAAGGCGAATCCCTTCGCGATCTCCTATCAACTCGACGCCCAGCGCTGTGTGGGCCAAGTCATCCTCAATGGTCAGCTCGTGACCGAGCGCCGTTCTGAAGCCGAGCTCGTGGCGTTGCCCGGCTCTTGGCGGGCAGTGGATGGCGGCAAGGCCATCCAGATCCACCTGCCGACGGGCATGGTCAAACCCGAAGAGGCGGAGATCGAAGTGTCGGTGCGCCGCCGGGTCTTCGCCCCGCTGACGCGCGGCATCTCCCATATCGTGGTGCGCGGTTTCGTCATGGAGCATGCCGCCAACAACTATTGCGGCGGTTTTTACAACAATGGACCGCCCCAGGACGGACTGCTCGGGTGCCGGGGCGGCCATCATTGGGTGATCGAAGACAACGAGATCCGCTTCGCCAAGTCCTTCGGCCTCGACATCGGCTATGAGGGCGCCGTCGACGGCGATGGTCTCAATCAGCCGCCGGCGCTTTCGCCAGGCCACCATCTGGTGCAGGCCAACCACATCCACCATAACGGCAGCGGCGGCATCTGCGGCTGCATCTCGCCACGTACCCGCATCCTGCACAACTGCATTGAATACAACGAGACCAACGCCTCGGGAGCCGACGAATCAGCCGGGGTCAAGCTGCACTTCTGCTATGACGCCCTGATCGAGGGCAATCTTTTCCGCGGCAACGATTGCCCGGGCATCTGGCTCGACAACAATTGGCGCGGGGCGCGGGTGACCCGCAATACCCTGATCGACAACGCCGGCGCCGGCATCTTCATCGAACTGGGCGACGGCCCACTGCTGATCGACAACAATATCATCGCCAACACCCGTGGGACCATGGCCTTGGCCGGGGACGGCATCTACGCCCACGACGCCTCGGGGATCACGGTGGCGCACAACCTGCTGTGGTTCAACGGCAACTTCGGCCTGTGGGCCCACATCGGCTCGGAACGCTACGTCAACTTCTTCGCCGAGGATCCGCGCCAGCCGGCCAGCGGCGAGGTCCTGGGCGACAAGCTCCATTATCCCTGGTCAACCTACCTCACCGAAACCTATCCGCGCCTGACCTGGGCCGACCGCCATCCGGAAAGCAGTCGTTGGCAGGTGCTGAACAACATCGTCATCGGTAACGGGCGCGGGGCGCTGTCACTGCCGCCGGAACAGCCCCGCTCCACCGGCAACGTCAGCGACCGGAACCTGCTGTGCGCCGGCTATCATCTGACCATCAGTGAGTCGTGGGGCTCGCCCATGCATCAGCCGCTGCTGGTGCTCAACACCAACAAGGACCGGGCCTCCATCGCCGACCTGGCGCAAAGGCTCGACCAACTGCCGGCAGAGCGCCGGCCTAATCCGGTGCTCTGGTGCGAGATGCCGCTCTGCACGCTCGAACAATGGCAGGTGGTGGCCGGATACGACCAGCACAGTTGCGTCCCCCGCATCCTCCGGCCGCGGCTGGGCCTGCAGGACCTGGTCCTGGACCTGGTCATCGACGACAGCGCTGCGCGCGTCGGCTGCCAGCCGGTTGAGGGCGTCGATCGCGACCTGCTGGGCGCGCCACTTCCCCGCCAGCCCCTGGCCGGACCGTGCCAAAACCTGCAAGCGGCCACTGAGTTCGTGGACGGCAAGGACTATGCCACCCCGCATCGCGGGGCTTACGAGCGGCTGGGAAATCCCGCGCAGCGCAATCGCATCCCGCTCTGGCCGATCCAGGTTCGACCAGCCGCCACGCGGACCCGGCCGTGAAAGCCAAGCGCCCCGATTCGCGCATTCAGCGGCGCACGGTACCATGCCAGCACAGCCTGTCGGCGGTGCTGACCTTGATCAACCATGGAGCCTCCCAATGAACACCTCAATCAGTGATCTGCGCCGGACTCAGCGTCAGGGCTTCACCGCGTTCGAGTTGCTAATAGTGCTGGGGATCATCTTTGTGCTGGCGGCGATGACCATGCCGGCGATCTTCTCTGCC
>JBBQTJ010000221.1:0-5920 GCA_038213315.1 Planctomycetota bacterium | reverse complement strand
TGATGACCAGCAGCAGCTGGCGCAGGCCCGGTCGGTCAGGGACGATCCAGAGCTGCCAGATGGCGGTCGCGATCATGGTGGCAGAATGCCGGCTCGCACCAGGGACGCAGCAGTCAGGGCCGGCCGAGCGCCGCCGGTGAGAGTGCCACCGACACGGTGTGCGGCGTCATCGGTACCGGCATGGTCGCGATCTAGCCCGCGCACAGTATGCGATCCCAACCCCCGGACTACACCAGCTCGCTGACCGCCACGCCCTTATCGCCGACCACGAAAGGGCGGCCTTCGGGCGAGTGGACCGGGATGGTGCGGGCCAGGCCCAGGCGCGCGGCGATGGTGGCGTGCAGATCGGGGATGGTGACCTGACGCGCGGCCACGGTCATGGCCCGCTCGTCGCTGGCCCCGACCACCACGCCACCGGGGACGCCGGCGCCGGACATCACCACGCTGAAGACTTTAGGGAAGTGGTCCCGGCCCTGGCGGACATTGAAGACCGGGGTGCGGCCGAACTCTGAGCCCAACACCACCAAGGTCGTCTTGTCCATCCCGCGCTCGCGCAAATCGTCCAGCAAGGCCGGCAATGCGCGATCCAGGATGGCGCAGCGGTCGGTGACCCGATCAAGGTGGTCGTCGTGGGTGTCCCAGCCGCCCAGGGTCACATCTACGGCGCGCACGCCGTGTTCGACCAGGCGCCGGGCCATGAGGCAGCCCTGGGCAAAACGGTCTTCACCATAGCGCTCGCGGGTGGCCGCTTTTTCTTGCCTCAGGTCGAAGGCGAGGAGGTCTTTGCTGTCCATCAGCTTGAGCGCGTCGCTGCGGGCGGTGGCCATCGCCGCCGCGGCGGTCGCTGCCGGCGCCCCGACGCTTTCAAGTGCGGTCAGCAGGTCGATGCGGTGGCCGGCGCGGGCCGCATCCACGTTCTTATTGCGGGAGGAATACTGCAGGCCGGCGGTGGGATCATCCACCGGCAGCGGGGCCTGGGCCTGGCCCATGAAGCCGCTGCCCGGGTGGGCGCCGCCGCCGATCACCACATAGGCTGGCAGATTGCCCGGCGTGGTGGCCACTAGGCGGCTGATCCACGCGCCCAGGGTGGGATGGCGGATCGTGCCGCGCATCTGGTAGCCGGTGCGCATGAAGTAGTCGCCCTGTTCGTGGGCACCTTGCGTGCTCGTCATCGAGCGGATCAGGGCGCAGCGATCAAGGCGCGCCGCCAGTTCTGGTAACAAGGCTGACAGCTGCACGCCATCGACCTTGCTGGCGAGGGCCTGCACCCCGCCCATGACGTCCTGCCCCGGTTTGGGATCCAGGGTGTCCAGGTGGCTCATACCGCCAGCCATGTGCATATAGATCAGATTGGTGGTGGTGGCCACCGGCGACGGCTCGGCATCGCCGGCGACCAGATCATCAGCGAACCAGGCCGTCAGGCCCAGACCCAAGGCCGAACGGCAGCCCAGGGCGAGCAGATCGCGGCGAGAAATGCTCATGGGAGGAACCTGAATTCGGTGTGGTTGATCAAGGCCCAGACGACATCGGCCCAGGCCCTGCGATCCCGCGGCCCCGGCCCCAGCACGCCCAGCTCGGCGGCGGTGGGTTCACGGACCAGGATCCAGCGGAAGGCCCGGCGCACGCGCTCGGCTTCGCTGGGGGCCGCGTCCAGATCCTTGGCCATGGCCACGTCCGCACGCAGGACCGCGTTGTCCACCAGCCCATTGAGCAGCAGCAGCGCCTGGGGCACGGTCGGCGCGGTGCTGCCATTGTCGGGCAACAGGCGGTCGGATTGCCCTAGTACCCGCATCGGGTGGCCGGGCGGCGCTGGCTGCGGCAGGTCGCTGGCGCGCCGGACCGCGCCACCCGGGCCATCGGGGCGCAGATCGAGGGGATCGGCCGTCGCTTCCAGCTTGGCGAGCCGGGCCTCCAGGGCGGGGATGTCGGCTTTCGGTCCTTTACGCCGTGCCTGGTCTAGCTGCTTGCGCACCTGGCGCTGGTCGCTGCGGGCGTCGACCATGATTTTGGCCAAGTCGAGCAGCTCGTCGGCATCCAGCTTCTGGTGCTGCGCATAGAAGTCGGTCGCCGCCGTGGACGTGGCCGCCTGGCGTTCGGGGGCACCCTCGACCATAACCGCGAGGCTGTCCCAGACCTGTTCGGCAGTCAGAGCCCGCCGCCGGGGCAGCACCGGCTCGCTGTCGTCCACCGCCGCGCGGCCATAGGCGTTGGTGCGACGCAGTACACGCTGCACCACCTGCAGGTCGAAGCCACTGGCCACCACCAGTTCGGCAACGGCTGACAACAAGGCCGGCTCGCTGCCTTGGGCGTCATCGCCGAAGCGGTCGATGGGCTCGATCAGCCCGGTGCCGAAGGCCTGCTGCCACATGCGATTGGCGATCAGCCGGGCAAAGCGGGGATTGTCCGGCGCGGTGACCCAGGCGGCGAAGGCGGCCGCGGTGTGCTTGCTGGTGGTGGCTGGGCTGGTGCCGAAGGGCACAGCAGCGGTGGCGCTGTCGCCCGGGGCGCCGCCATCTTGTTTCCAGTCCACCGGCAAGGTGATCTTGCCAGCGCCATTGCCACTGACGCTGCTGTACAGGCCGCGGGTCAGCTCGCGGACCATATTGCGCACCTCCGGCGGCTCGTTGGCGACCTTCTCCTTGAGCTGTTTGCCGTTGCCCAGGCCCTTGGTCGATTTGTTCAGATCCACGCCGTGATCGTAGGCTGCAAGCTGATAAAATTCCAGGCGTGTCCACTTCTCGTAGGGGTGATCATGGCACTGCGCGCAACCGAAGTCCGTGCCCAGAAAGGTGCGCATGGTGATCGCCAAGTGGTCGAGAGGCATGCCCGCATCCCGCAGCCGCCAGCCAGTCGCTCCATTCCCGGGGGCCAGGGCCGGTCCGGTCGCGGTCAGCATTGCCGTCACCAGGCGGTCATAGGGGGTGTTGGCCGCCAACTGCTCCTTCAGCCAGACCGCCCAGGGCTGCCCGGGCAGACGGTCTTGCAGCCGCGACTGCACGCGCAGCAGGTCGGCCCACCAGTTGAACTGTCGGGACAGGTAGGCCGGCGAACTGACCAGGCCATCGATCAAGCGGGCGCGCCGCTGCGGAGCGCTGTCCGTCAGGAAGACCTCGGCCTCGGCGCGGGTTGGTCCGCGGCCAGCCAGGTCCAGCCAGGCCCGGCGCAGGAAGACATCGTCGGACGCCACCGGCGGGGCCGTGCGGCCCAGACGCACCAGACGCGCATCGACCAGGGCATCCAGCCGGGTTGACCACTGGGTGATCGCCGCCTCATCCAGGCCCGAGCGCAGCGCTACCGGCGGGGCCTCCGGCCAACTGATCAGCACGACCGCCAACACCGCCACCGGCCAGACCCGCAGGGGCATTAATACTCGGTAACGCATATCATTGACCATCCCCTTCGGTGGCAGAAGGCCATGTGGGGGATTCCGACAGAGGGTTGGGTGGAGGTGCACACGCAGCATCCCCCATGTGGACCAGATCACGGTGCTGGAGCATGGCCGCATCGTCGAGCACGGTGCCCAAGCTGAGCTGATGCAGGCGCATGGCCTCTATCATGCGATGGTCGAGCGTCAGGCGACCCAGCCGGACCAGCCGTCATGGGGCCTCAGCTGACTCAGGCAGCGGCGGCGCTCCCTCGGCGGATGGCGTTTTGAGCCATGCCGCTACCGTGGCCGCCATGCTGCGAGCCCTCCTCTTGTCCTGCTGTGCGGCGGTCGTGTCGGCGGCCAGCGTTACCACCTTTGATGGTCGTACGGCCACGGGTGCGACGGTGGTCTTTACCGGCACCGGGGTAAGCCTGGACGGCCGCGCCATTCCGCTGGGCGACGTCGACCAGATGGTGCTGCCCGGTACGGCGCCGGTGGGGCTGCGGGCGACCTTGGGCGTGCATCTGGTGGATGGTGGTTGGCTGCCGGCGGCCGGCGTAACGGCGGGCACGGGTGATCGCGTGGTGGTGCGCTTAGCCACGGGCGGCACGGTCGAGCTGCCCTTGGCGGCGCTGCGCGGCTGGGGCGTCGGCGGCCTGCCCGGCGCGGCCGACGAGCGCGATCACCTGCTGATCAACGGTCAGGAAGTGGCGGGCCGTCTGGATGGTCTGGCGGGTGGTGCGCTCCGCTTCACCGCCGAGGGCCTTGGCCCCCTGGAGCCACCGCCAGCTTTGGCGGACATCACCGGCCTGCGCTTGGGCGGCCCGGTGCGCACCTACACTGGCACGGTGTTATCGGTCAGCCTCAATCCCACCCAGCCGCCGGTGCAGGTCCTGGCCAAGCCGGGCCTGCCCCTGGCCTGCGCCCCCACCGCCACCATGGCGCACCTGCTGCCCGGGGCGCGGCTACGCGGCGATGGTCCGCGGCGCGTCTGGCTGAGCAGCTTGAAGCCCGGAACCGTGAACGAGGAAGGCGCCTTCGGCGTGGTGTGGCCCTTTGCGACCGACCGCGATCTGGACGGCGGCCCGCTGCGCCTGGGCGGGGTGCACTTCGACCGCGGGCTGACCCTGCACAGCAAAGCGCGTCTGGAATGGCGCCTGGGCGGAGCCTACCTGCGTCTAGAGGCCATGGTGGGCATCAGCGACGTCGTGGTCCCAGAAGGCGACTGCACCGTCGTGGTCACCCTGGACGGCAAAGAAGCCTGGCGCCGCGACCGCGTCCGCGGCACCGAACCGTCCCAAGCGCTGGTCCTGGACCTCACCGGCATCGACCGCCTCGAAGTCCTGGTCGACCTCGGCGAACGCTACGACATCGCCGACCACCTCGTCCTCGCCGGCGCCTGCCTGATCAAGAAGTAGCCCTCTCCGAATTATTTTGGAGGCAGAGACTCACCAAGAGATCTGTTCCCTCCGGCGCTAGTGGTTCAGCTGCAAGGCGGAAGAAGGGAGTGTGGCAGCGCCACTCGAACGACGCCCAACGCCGCGGATGGGCCGCTATTTGCAGGCTGTCTACTCACCCAAAAGTCTGTTCCCTCCGGCGCTAGTGGTCCAGCTGCAAGGCGGGAGGAGCGGAGTGTGGCAGCGCCACTCGACCGACGACCAACGAAGCAGATGGGCCGCTAGCGCCGGAGGGACATTCACTGGCTGACGATCTGGCCGTCGAGGAGGCGAACGGTGCAGTGGGCCAGGATGCTGGTGACCGTCATCAGATGCTTCTGTCCAAACCAGATCTCGACCCCGGGATAGGCGGCCTCGGCGATGGTGATGACAGCCAACCGGGCGAGTTCTTCGGCGTCGCGTTCATAGCGGGCCTGCATGGCCAGGATGGCGGCGGCGGCGGCGTGCACCTGGCTGGCGTCGCGGAACGCGGCCATGGCGTGGTGCAGCTTGGCGTGGACGTCGTCGTGCTCCTGCCCGGGACTGGCGTGCTCAAGATGGTGGGCCAGATAGCGCAGGCGGTCCTTCAGTTCGACCAGCTCTTTTTCGCTGGTGACGTGGTCGCTGCGCGCGCGTTCGACCAGATTGCGCTCGTAGGGATTGATGCCTACCTGCACCACCGTGCGCACGCCCCCCGGCTCGCCCAGTTCTCCGGCGGTCAGGCTGCCGCCGCAGATCACTTGGCCACCGATGATGGCCTTGGCGGTGACGTTGCCGGTGGCCAAAACGTTGCCCTGGATGATCGGGCCCTTCACCATCAGGTGGCGGCATTTCACCTGACGTCCCTGCAGATGACGGCAGGCGATGTCGGCCTGACTCTTCACCCGTTGTGCCCCCGGCAGAATGCCGCCGGCCACGGTGAGGTCGCCCCGGGCCGAGATGCGCGCGTCCTCGATCGAGCCGCCCACCGCCAGGGTGCCCAGGCATTTTGCGGTAAAGCCCTGCTTGATGTCGCCGCGCACCACCACCGCGAAGCGGGTCGAGATATTGCCGACGTGCATATCCACGTCGCCCTTCACCTGCATCAGGGTGGTGACTTCGATTTTGCCATCATGCA
>JBBQTJ010000220.1:0-5992 GCA_038213315.1 Planctomycetota bacterium | reverse complement strand
TGGTGCGCCCGCTGGGGCTCGAACCCAGGACCCACAGATTAAAAGTCTGTTGCTCTACCAGCTGAGCTACGGGCGCGCACGAGGGGGAAGGATGTAGCGGCGCCGGCGCCGGGGGCAACCGGTATGGTCAGCCGACCACGGCAAGTGGGCTGCGACGGTCAGAAATGGGGTACGACCGAGGCTGGCGCAGCGGCTATTTGGGCGCCGGCTTGCCGATCTGGGTGGAGATGGCGCCCAGGATCTGGTCTTTGGAGTAAGGCTTGGCGATGTAGTCGTTGCAGCCAACTTGGCGACACTTCTCGTCCTCGCCCTTCATCGCATTGGCGGTCAGGGCGATGATCGGCAGACCCTTCATCTTGGGATTGTTGCGGATGGCCCGGGTGGCGTCATAGCCGTTCATCACTGGCATCATCATGTCCATGAGCACCAGGCGGTACTCGGCCCCTTCCAGCTTGTCTAGGGCGGCAGCACCGTTGTCGGCGATGTCGTAGGAATACCCGGAGCGCGCCAAAAGAAAGGCGATCAACTTCTGGTTAACGGGATTGTCTTCGACGATGAGGATATCGGGCATGTTGAACCTGCTGGGTGAGTCTACGTCAGGACTTCCCAATCTCCAAATGGGACGTTCCGGGCAGTGCGGCGAAGGGTATGGTAGCCTCGGGAGGTGGCGTGCCAACAACCCAGGCGGTCACCGCATCGGCGGTGATTGGTGCAAGCAGAACGCCGTTGCGATAGTGCCCGGTGGCCAGCACCAGGCCCGGTGCCGCCGGGCCGATGACCGGGCGTCCACCGGCCAGTCGCGGGCGCAGGCCGGTCCAGGTCTCGGTGATGGGCGCATCCCGCAGACTCGGCAGGATCGCCCGTGCGGTCGCCGCCAACAGTTCGATGGCTTGACGGTCCTCGGCCTTGTCGAAACCGCTCATCACGGCGGTCGCGCCCACCACCACGCTGCCGTCCTGACGTGGTACCAGATAGGCGTGGGGGCAGTGCACGAAGCGGCCGAGCAGCCCGACGCGGGCTTGCAGGCGCAGCAGCTGCCCCTTCACGGGTTCGCCGGCCAGCACCAGGCCGCAGGTGCGCGCCAGGGCCGGGGTCCAGGCGCCAGCGGCGACCACTACCGACATGAAGGAGTGTTCGCCCGTCGCGGTGGTCACCCGCCCCGGCCGGATGGACGTCACCGCTGCCGGTGGTGCATGGACGACGCCCAACACTTCGCCGGCACGCCGCAAGCGGGCTACCAAACGGCGCGGATCGACGTGACCACCAGGCAGCAGCCAGGCCCCGTCGACGGCTGGGCCGAAGCCGGGCTCAAGCTGCAGCAATTCCTGGCGGGACAGCCAGGTGACCGGGGTGCCGGCGGCCGCCAAGGCGGCCATGTGGGCGGCCGCGGCGGGACGTTCGCTGGGCTGCAGCAGAGGCAGCAGGCCGTCGCCCAATTGCAGGTCCAGGGCCTGGCAGCCACCCAGTTCCTCTGCGACCGTGCTCCAGCGCAGCAGGCTGGCCACACCCATGCGCCAGCGGTCGTCGCAGGATTCGGCTTCATGATGCGGTGCCAGCATGCCGGCGGCGGCCCAGCTGGCCTCACGGGCCTCGCTGGCGGCATCGAACACGGTCACGGCCAAACCGGCCTGGGCCAGACGCCAGGCACAGCTTAATCCGATCACCCCACCGCCGACCACTGCGACACGCTCAGGCATGCAGGACCTGATACAGTTTGTTGCCCAACAAGGTGAGGATGAAATTCGCCACCAGAACCGCTAAGCTGGCCTGGACCACGGCGCGGGTGCAGGCCTGGCCCACGCCGGTCGCGCCGCCCATGGTGCGCAGACCTTGGCGGCAGGCGACCAGGCCGATGATCACGCCGAAGAAGGGGCACTTGGCGATGCCCACCATCACATCCCAGGTGGCCACGTACTTCATCGCTTGGAACCAGTAGGCGCCGGCATCGACGCCCCAGATCTCGACGCACAGGACATGGGCCGAGACCACCCCGATCAGGCTGCCCAGGGCCCCCAGGATGGGTAGCAGCGCGGTGCAGGCCAGCACCCGCGGCGCTACCAGGTAGCTGAGCGGGCTGGTGCCCATGACGCGCAAGGCATCGATCTGCTCGGTAACCTTCATGGTGCCCAGTTCGGCGGCGATATTCGAGCCGACGCGGCCCGCCACCATCAAGGCGGTCATCACCGGACCGAGCTGGCTGACGATCGAATAGTTGATCATCGGCCCGCTCATCACCTCGGCGTTGAAGCGCACCAGGGTGGCATAGCTCTGCACCGCCAGCACCAGGCCCATCGACGACCCGGTCACCAGCACCACCACCAGGCTGAGGTAGCCGATGTGGTAGAGCTGCGTGATCAGCACCGCGCGCCGCGGGCGGTCGCGCAGCAGGGCGCGGACCACCGCCACCAGCATAATCCAGGATTCACCGATCGCGCGCAGGAACTCGATGGTGGCGCGACCCATCACCACCAGGAACCCGCGCGCGGTGCGCCGGGGATGGCTGATGTAGGTGAACGGGTTGACGATGGCCACGGTGAGTTTGTAGGCCCCTTAGCTTGCCGAGCCAGTCGGAGATGGATTTGGACGGCTGGTCTCGTCCGGCAGGTCCAGCATGGTCGGATAGCGCGCGTCTATCCTTTATCCAATTAGAACAACCGGTTGAGGCCGTTCAGCGCCGCGACGCGATAGGCCTCGGCCATGGTGGGGTAGTTGAAGGTGGTGCTGACGAAGTACTTCAACGTATTGTTCGGCGGTGGCTGGTTCATGATCGCCTGGCCGATGTGGATGATCTCGGAGGCCTGGTCGCCGAAGCAGTGGATGCCCAGGATCGCCAGGGTCTCACGATGGAAGAGGATCTTGAGCATGCCGGTGGTGTGGCCGGTGATCTGCGCCCGGGCTAGGCTGCGGAACAGGCTGTGGCCGACTTCGTATGGCACTTTGGCTTCGGTCAGCTCGCGTTCGGTGCGGCCCACCGAGCTGATCTCGGGGCTGGTGTAGATGCCCGTGGGGATGTCGCGCCCCAGGCCCGGTTCTTGCTCACCGCCGACCAGATGCTGGGCCGCGCGACGGCCCTGGTCGTAAGCGGCGCTAGCCAGGCTGGGGGCGCCGATCACGTCGCCGACCGCATAGACGGTGGGCACGGGCGTACGGTACTGGTCATCCACGGCGATCTGACCACGGGCATCCGGCGGGATGCCCAGACCTTCAAGCCCCAGGCCGTCGGTGTTGCCGGTGCGGCCATTGGCGAACAGCAGCGCTTCGGTTTTCAGGCGTTTGCCCGATTGCAGGTGCAGGACCACCCCGTCGTCCTGGGGTTCAATACGTTCCATCATTTCATTGTGACGCAACAGCACCCCCTGCTCGCGCAGGTGGTACGACAGGGCATCGATGATCTCGTCATCCAGGAAGGCGAGCAGCTTATCGCGGGTGTTGACCAGATTCACTTTGATGCCGAGGTTGCGGAAGATGCTGGCGTATTCGCAGCCGACCACACCGGCACCATAGATGGTGATCGACTGGGGGGTCTCCTTCAGGCCCAGCACGGTGTCGCTGTCCAGGATGCGGGGATGGGTGAAGTCGACGCCCGGCGGGCGATAGGGCCGCGAGCCGGTGGAAATGATGATGCCGAGGTGGGCGCGCAGGGTCTCGATTGCGCCTTGCGGCTCGGTCACCTCCACGGTGTGGGCATCGACCAGGCGGGCGACGCCACGGATCACCTCGACGTGATTGCGTTCATAGAAGCCGGAGCGCATCGACACTTGGCGTGAAATCACCCCCTCAGCGGTTTTGAGCAGCCGTGGGAAGGACACATCCAGCCGCTCGCCCAGGGCCGCGAGTAGGGGATTGGTGCGCACCTCCATCAGCCGGCCAACGGCATGCCGCAGTGCTTTGCTGGGGATGGTGCCCCAGTGTGTGCAGCCCCCACCGACTTGGCGTTGGCGCTCAACCACGCAGACTTTGTGGTCGCGCTTGACCGCCTGCATGGCGGCACCTTCACCGCCCGGACCGGCGCCCAAGACGATGACCTCAAACTCCTGCATGGTGACTCCCGTGGTTGTGGCTGCGGGCGGAACCTAAGGCGAAACCGGGGTGCGCCAAGGGCGAGCCGCGCATCGCTGCATTACGCGCGGGGCATCACCAGGCATTCACTCGACCTGCTCAAGATCGCAGCATTTCCGTCCCTGCCGCCAGCAGGTCAGCGCGGCCGCATGCCACGGACTGATCGGCAACCCGGCCTGGGCCCTGGGCGGCGCCCACACCGCGACGAAGCCAGGCTCGCAGCGTAGCTCGGCACCGCGCTTCAGAGGCGGCACCTCGTGAAAGGTGGCGAGGAAGCGTTGGCCACGCCACAGCTCCACTGCCACCGGCAAAGCGGCTGCGACTTCCAGCGCGAGCTCCTCGCGGAGTTCCCGCCGCAGCGCGGCGCTGGCGTCTTCACCGGCCTCGATCCGGCCGCCGAAGCAGGTCAGCTGATCGGCGGCGTGACGGCTGCTGCTGGGGCGCAATTGCCACAGCAGCCACCCCCGGGGATCGGTCAGCAGGGCGCAGGCGTACTCGGGGACGCGCATAGGTCCTACGGTGCTGCAGCGGTGGAGCAGGCAATGCGTGGGATCTTGGCCGACGGCATCTTGCTCCTGTGGCGTGGTGGTGCGACACTGCCGTGATGCCGCGCCTGACCGCCTTTGCCATCCACACGCCATCCGGGGATCTGTCGGCGACGTTTGCGGCGCTGCTGGCGGCCAGCGGCGCGCCAGGACGATTGAGCGGTGCGCTGCAGGACGACCTGCTGGCCGTGGCGAGGTCAGCCCTGGCGGGCGCGCAGGCCGATCTGGTCCTGCTGGCCAGCACCAAAGGCGATGCCGATGCCCACGCTGCGGCGCTGGTGGATGGAGGCGAGTCCAGCGGGAGCCCGGCGGCCCTGGCGCGGTTCCTGGCGGAGCATCTGGGATGTCCGGCGGTGGTGGTCGGTGCGGCCTGTGCCAGCGGTTCCTTGGCGGTGATGGTCGGCGCGCGTCGCCTGCTGGCTGGCGCGGTCAAACGGGTGCTGGTGCTGGCCGGCGACCGGGGCGGGGAGTTCGTCGCGGCGGGCTTCGCCAGCTTGAAGGCGATCGACCCGACTGGCTGCCACCCGTATGACGCCGCACGGGCCGGCCTGGTCCTTGGTGAAGCGGTCGCCGCAGTGGTGCTTGAGGCTGGTGAAGGCGAGGGCGTCTACCTGCAAGGCTGGGGCGCGGCGATGGATGCGAACCATCTCACTGCACCGGCCCGGGATGGTGCGGGCCTGGCCACGGCCTGCCGTTCGGCCTTGCGGCGCGCGGGAGCCGGTGCGCCCGCCCTGGTGATCGGCCACGGTACCGGGACGCGCTACAACGATGACGCCGAAACCCTCGCCTTGCAGGCAGTTTGCCGCAAGGCTCCGATCACCGGCTTCAAGGGCATGCTGGGCCATGGCCTGGGGGCCAGCGGTCTGACCGATCTGGTGCTGGCGGCAACCTGCTTGCAACGGTGCGAAACACCGGGCACGGTGGGATTGCGCGCCCAGGGCGTGGCCGGTGGCGTGACCGTGCTGATGCCCGGTCGGCATGCGTTGGAGCCCGGGGTGGTGATGACGGCCAGTGCCGGGTTCGCGGGCCTGAACGCCAGCCTGGTCCTGGGTGTCGATGCAGTGCGGGTCCGCACCCGTCGCAAAGCGCACTGTACGGCCCGGGTCGAGCTCGATGCCGAGGGTTGGCGGCGCACGATCGCCAGCGACGCCCAGGGCCGCTGGCAACAGCGCGACGGCGACCAGCCCCGTCTGGCGGCCGTCGAGGTCCTCGGCCGTGTCGATCCCACTTGGGGTCGTCTGGATCTATCGTGCCGCGCCTTGATGGCCTTGGCCACGCGCCTCGGCGTGCCGCTGCCACCCGAATGCGGGGTGGTGCTGTGGAGCGAGACCGGCTGCGCCGCCAGTGACCGTATTTTCGAGGTGAGCCGTCGCGCGGGTGAGGCGGAT
>JBBQTJ010000219.1:0-6054 GCA_038213315.1 Planctomycetota bacterium | reverse complement strand
TCCTGAGTCTCGCATGCTGAGTCTCGCATTGGTGGAATAGTGCGGTGTCGAGGTGGTTTCTGACTTATATGGATTGCTGGACAGTACGTCCACCACTGAGTGGTCACCGCGCCACCTACGTTCCACGTGGTCAGGCGGTCGGCATCGTCGTAGGAGTTGTTCTGATTCCAGCTGGGCATCAGCAACTGGCTCTTCACCGTCTGGCGACGGTTCGTGTCGTATTGGTAGATAAAAATATTGACCCCCAGGTGCAACGCACCTGGGGGTCGAACTGGCGATACCTGCAATCAGCTTACTTGTACAGGTTGTAGAAACTCTTGAGGCCCAGGTAGGCCGCTTCCTTGCCGAGCTGCTCTTCGATGCGGATCAGCTGGTTGTACTTGGCGATGCGGTCGGTGCGGCTGGCGCTGCCGGTTTTGATCTGGCCGCAGTTGGTGGCCACGGCGATGTCGGCGATGGTGGCATCTTCGGTTTCACCGCTGCGATGTGACAGGATCGCGGTGTAGCCGGCCTTCTGCGCCATCTGCACGGCGTCGAAGGTTTCGGACAGGGTGCCGATCTGGTTGACCTTGACCAGGATCGAGTTGCAGGCGCCCTTGGTGATGCCTTCGGCGAGGCGCTTGGGGTTGGTGACGAAGAAGTCGTCGCCGACCACCTGCACGGTCTTGCCCATGCGCGCGGTCATCTCGACGTAGCCGCTCCAGTCGTCCTGGTCGAGGGGATCCTCGATCGAGATGATCGGGTACTTGGCCGCCCAGCCGGCAAAGAGGTCGACCATCTCGCCGGCGCTGAACAGCTTGCCGGGGTTCGACTTCCAGAACTTGTAGCCCTTCTTCTCGCCTTCGTCGAAGAGCTCGGACGAGGCGCAGTCCATGGCGATGGCGAAGTCCGCATCGCGGCCCGGCTTGTAGCCGGCCTTGACGATGGCCTCCATGATGAAGACCAGGGCTTCCTCATTGCCGATGTCGGGGGCGAAGCCGCCTTCGTCACCGACCGCGGTGTTGTGGCCGGCCTTCTTCAGCACGCCCTTCAGTGCGTGGAAGACCTCGCAGACCTGCCGGATGCCTTCGCTGAAGGTCTTGGCGCCCACCGGCATGACCATGAACTCTTGGAAGTCGACCTTGTTGTCGGCGTGCTTGCCGCCGTTGATGATGTTGGCCATGGGCACCGGCAGCTGGCGGGCGTTGGTGCCGCCCAGATAGCGGTACAGCGGCAGGCCGCGAACTTGGGCCGCAGCCTTGGCCACCGCCATCGACACGCCGAGGATCGCATTCGCGCCCAGCTTGGCCTTGTTGGGCGTGCCATCCATCTCGATCATCAGGCTGTCGATGCTGCGCTGCTCGGTGGCATCGATGCCGACCAGCTCGGGTCCGATCTTGTCGTTGACGTTGGCCACCGCAATCATGACGCCCTTGCCCAGGTACTTGGACTTGTCGCCATCGCGCAGTTCGCAGGCCTCATAGATGCCGGTGCTCGCGCCCGAGGGCACGGACGCGCGGCCCATGGTGCCATCATCCAGGGTGACATCGACCTCGATCGTGGGATTGCCACGGGAATCGATGATCTGGCGGGCCTTGACGTCTTCGATGTACATGAGGGGTTCCTTATAGTGAGGTCCGCGCACGGTAGGGACCGTGTCCGTCTGGAAAGGGGGAACCCGCTGTCCATTCAGGATGCATGCAGACCGTGCAGGGATTGCATGAATGGGATCAGCGCACGCATACCTCAGGGCCCCGGCACTGCGGTGCTGGACGGCTGTTCCACGCCCTGATCGGGCTCTGCCTGCACCTCAACCGCTGCCGCCAGTCGCTGCCGGCCAGCCACCAGCAGTGCGAAGGCCGCCGAGACCACTGATCTTTCCAAAATAGGTTGCTCGGGGAACTGAGCCAACATTGGCCGAAAGTCCATAATATTGGCCAGTTCAGTGAAGCGGCCTGAGCAACCTATTTGGGAAAGCTGAATAATGGGCGACAAGGTCTTCGCCCGCCTCAGCGAAGACCGCGGAGCAATTGAATATGTGCAGATGACCTGCCACAGCCTCTTCGACGCCGGCGAGCCCTCGTTGCTGCTCGGCCTGGTCTGCGGCATTACCGGCACCGATCTCGCCAACCCGACGAGTGAGCCGGCCGCCGCACGGTTGCTGCTGCTCTGGGCTGGACCGCTGGGCTTGCCCCAGCCGGTGCTGGCCCGCCTGGAAGCCTCACTTGGCAGCCATCATCCCTCTACGCTTGGACCCTGCTGGCCGTCCCTGCTGGGCGATGATCTGCGCCTACGTACGAGCCTTGGACTCGGCCCCAGCGCCGACCTTGATCGCGCCCTGCTGCGCCTGGTGGACAACGGCCTGCGCGGCCCTTGTACGGTATTGAAGGCCCGCTCTGGGTGATGGTCATTGCCGCGCGACGACGGTCGACAAGCGCGGGTGTCGGAACTGACGCAGCCACTTTAGGTGCACCGCCCACAAGATGCCTGGCAACGCCGATAGGGTGGAGGGTCTGATCCATCCACCCCATCGAGGTGCTTCCGCCAGGGTGCTGAGCGTGAGCAGAGGGCAGGGGCCACCGATGTACCCGTGGCCCGCATCGGCGGTGGGGGCCGAAGCGCTGTGTCAGTCCGAAAAATACTGAAACAGTCGACCTCGACGCGACGTTCTCTGAGCAGCACCCCAGGAATGCCCCATGCACCACTAGCCATGCCTTGGCGGACTTTTTTCGGGCCATGCTCCGTCGCAGGTCAGTAGATTTCCCGATCTTCGCTCTCTAAGGTCTGCCCGATCCACACTCGCTGGTGACTTCGGTGCGGGAACCACCGATCGCCAGCGGGGTCCTGGCACACACGACGCTGTAGCCACTGTAGCTGTAGACGTCCACCTTCACGAACCAGGAACCGACCTGAGCCCATGCGTACTGCCATCCTCATCGCCGTGGTCCTATCGCTCGCCGCCGCCGATCCGGTGGAGCCGGCGGTCCAGCCTACGCATACTCCGGCGATGTCGGTGACCAACGCGCCAGCCCAGGCCGCATTCCTGCGTGCCTTGGCCAGTGCGCCAGCGGTCCAGTCCGCCCAGGAGCGCATCCTCGCCTCGCGCCGGGCCGCTGGTGCCGCCGGACGCCTGCCTGACCCCATGCTCAGCGCCGGGTACTCTCGCAAGTCCACCACGATGGACCGCTGGCCGATGTACGACCTCATGCTGGAGCAACCATTGCCCCGCTGGGGTGAACGCGATGCCATGCGCGCCAAGGCCGCGGCCGAGACGGCGATGAGCGAGGTGGAACTCCTTGATGCGCTGGGCGAAACGGCTGCCGACATCGCCGCCATGCTCGCCGATGCGGATGCCGCCCGCGCCAAGCTCTTGTTGATCGACGGGCAGATCGCCCGGGCCAACAGCATTCAGGCGACCATCGCTAGCCGGATCGCCGGCGGCATCGGGACCATCGCCGAGCAGTTGGCGGTGAAGTCCCGGCTCGCGGCGCTTGCGGTCGAACGTGACACCATGCAGCGCATGGTCAGCGATGCCGAACAGGACGTACATGCCCGCCTGGGCTTGCCACCGACAGCAGCACTGCCGCCCTTCGCCGGCCCGGAGCGGACGGCGATGGTGCTGGACCGGGTGCCCGGTGTGCTGGCCGGCCAGGCCAAAGTTGCAGAAGCCGACGCGATGTTCCGGGAAGCCCGCGCCAGCCGCTATCCCGAGACTGCCGTCGGCCTGCGCTTCGAGCGCGAACAGGAGCCAGGCGACACCATGACCACCGTCGGCCTGGAATTCCGCGTGTCGCTGCCGGTTTGGCAAGGTGCTTCCTCTGATCTTGAGCAGGCCGCCTACGCCCGCCGCCGCGCGGCGAAGCGCGAGGCCGCCGGTTGGCAGCACCGGGCACTGTCGATGCTCGGCCGGGCCGAACGGGCAGAGACTGTGGCCGCGAGCGCACGAAAGGCTGCCCAGGACACCAAGGCCCGCCTTGATGCCGAATACGACACCATGATCCAGGCTGCCTCGACGCAGAACGGCACCAGCCTGATCACCGTCCTCGATGTCCTCGACCGCCTCAGCGAGGCCGAAGGCCTGGTCATCGATGCTGAAGCCGCGGCCCGCCTGGCTCAGGCCAGCCTGTGGCGTCTCTCGCCTCCCGACCTGTCGACCATCCCGCCCGAACAGACGCAGCCCTGAGCGCCAGGAAACAGCCATGACCCGCCACCTCATCATCTTCGCCGTCACCTTTGCCGTCGGTGCCCTGGTCGCGGTGATCCTGCGCACCGCCAGCCATAAGCCTTACGAGGTTCATGCCGGCCACCCAGCGCCCGGCGCCGCCTCGGCAGCTCCCGCAACCGCGTATGGCGCGGCTGATCTGCATGCCGGACATGCCGATGCGGCGGCCCCAGCTGCCGACCCCCACCAGGGCCACGAAGGCACGGGTGCGCCAACCCCGGCCGCCGCACCTGACGGCCTGCCGGGCATGGCGCTGCCTGCGCCGGCCAAGCCTGCAGATCCTGCCGCCGCCCCGGATCCGTCGGCTGGGACCGCAGCAGTGAATACCATCTGCGCCATCTGCGGCATGCCGGTGAACCCGAAACTCGGCACCATCCCCTACAAGGGCAAACTGATCGGCTTCGGCTGCAAGGCCTGTCCCCCAAAGTTCAAGGCTGACCCGGCCCAGTACGGAGAAGCGGCCCTCTTGAACCAGGTTGTGGAGTAAACCATGCACGCTCTGCTCAGGGGCCTCGCCCCGACGGTCTTGACCGCAACTCGTTGTCCATGGATGTGCGGCGACAACGTGACGGTTTCGGCTGCCGCCCATAGTATGCCGTCACCTTTTTTTGACATCAGTCACGTAGCCTGGGGTTTGCCATGACCAATAATCAACGTTGGAAAGGCTGGATGACCGGCGTGCTTGGACTGGTGCTCGGGCTGGTGGTCCTCTTCGCCATCCCCAAGTCCTCATTCTTCGGCCTCTCGGCCAAGATGTCCGACGATGGCCCGACTGGCGAGCGCTGGGCCTGTCCGATGATAGACTTCATCGGCACCAGGCCGGGCGCTTGCCCGGTCTGCGGCATGGACCTCCATTTGGTGAGTGCCGGGGAACTCACCCGCGAGCAGGCCAAGCGCATGGGCGTGCAACTGGTGACCATCGCGGCTGGGCCAGCCATCATCACCATCCACGCCTACGGCGCCGCCCGCTATGACGACCGCACCGAGCAGGTGGTGATCGCTCGCGTCCCCGGGCGGGTGGTCAAACGCTATGGCGGCGCTCTCCACCCGGGGCTCATCGTCCAGGTCGGCGAGCCACTGATCGACCTCTACAGCCCCGAGGTCTTTTCCGCCCAGGGCGAACTGGCCGCCGCCATCAAGCTGGGCGACCAGGGTCTCATCACGGGGATCACCGAACGCTTTGCGCGCTGGAATCTGGCCCACGTCGCCGAGGCCATTGCCAATGGCGGAAAGCCGACGGACACCATCACGCTGCGCAGCCCCTACGCCGGCCGGGTGGTGATTGGGGAGGACATGGCCAAAGAAGGAATGGTGAAGATCGGCGAGGAGATCATGCCCGACAAACCGTTGCTGCGGCTGGTGGATCCGTCTGCCTACATGATCGTCGTCCACGTCCCCGAGCCACGTGCCCGCCTCATCCGCGAAGGGCAACCGGTGCAGCTTGCCAGCGATGACGTCGGCGAACTGCCGGAGGTTTCCGCCAGCGTGAGCTGGGTCGCCCCCGAGCTGAACCCCGAGATCCGCGCCCGCGAGGTCCACCTCCACCTGCGCGATCCCCACAACCGCCTGCTGCCCGGCAGCTTGGTGAACGCCCGCTTCAAGGCCGTCCTTGGCCCCGACCTGAACCCGGCCGATCCCGACGACGAGAAGACCTGGGGCCGCTTCCCGCTGGTGCCCGCCAGCGCGGTGCTGTCGACCGGCGTGCGCCATGTGGCCTGGAAAGTGGCGAAGATCGAAGCCGACGGCCGGCAGCGCTTCGCCATCGCACCGCTGGCACTGGGCCAGCGCTTGGAGGATGCCGACGGCAACGACCGCTACGTCGTGCGCGCCGGTCTGCAGGCGGGCGATCAGGT
>JBBQTJ010000218.1:0-6059 GCA_038213315.1 Planctomycetota bacterium | reverse complement strand
TGAACGCAGCCAAGGCCCTGGGCAAGCCGGCCGAGGCCGCAGAGGCGACTCCGGCCAAGGACGCCGTCTCGCCCGAGGACGCCAAGGTCAAACGTATCCTGACCATTCTCGAAAAGACCTTTGGCATGTCCGACCTGAAGGCGGTGTCGTTGGACCTGTCCTTCATGCACATGTCGGCGGTGCAGCAAAGCAGCAGCGCCACGGCCGCGTCCGGCCAGGGCCAAGCCGGCTGGGGGATGGCCTATGATTCCCATGAAAGCTATACCGAGTACGAGGCCATGCAGATGTCGGCCTCCGGTGTGGTCCAGACCGCTGATGGCAAGCAATTCACTTTCAGCCTCGATGTCCTTCAAGAGCGCCTCTACCACGAAGAGCGCTCGGTCAGTGTCCGCGCCGGTGATGCGGCCGCGACCGATCCGCTGATGCTGGCCACCGACGGCGGCCCGGCGCGCCTGTCGCCGATCGAGAAGATGCTGTTGGACCTGGACGGCGATGGCCGGCCCAGCGCCGTCGCCCGGCCGCAGGTCGGTACCTGGTTCCTGGTCAATGACCGCAACCGCGACGGCACGGTGAACGACCGCAATGAATTGTTCGGCCCCGCGACCGGACAGGGCTTTGGCGAACTGGGCGCCTTGGATGGCGACGGCAATGGCTTCGTCGACGCAGGCGACAGTGCCTGGAAGAACCTGCGCCTCTGGGATGGATTCAACGCCTTGCGGACCTTGTCCGCGGCGGGCATCGGAGCCCTTGGCGTGGCCAATGTGGATGCGCCCTTCCGTCATACCGACGACCAGAACCTCACCCTGGGCCAAGGCCGCAAGGCCGGTCTGTACTTGACCGAGAATGGCAAGGCGGGGGCGCTGCAGCAGATCGATCTGGTGGGCTGAGCGACGTCCAGGCGGTCTGGGTGAGAAGAGCTCGCCTCTCCCGGCGACACCCAGAGAAATAAAGGCCAGGCAGGCATCATATTGTTCAAGCGAATGTTCCTGGGAGAGGCGAGCTCCAGCTCGCCTAGGCGGTGGTCCATGTGCCACCGCGCGCGCCAGGCGATCGCCACCCGCGGCTATCCGGCGGCGGCGACATGATTGCCACGAGGCGAGCTGGCGCTCGCCTCTCCCAGGGGATCTCGACGGATTGCCACAGGGAGATAGCGGCCAGGCATTTTACGATGTGAGCGGCTGTTCCTGGAAGAGACGAGCTCCAGCTCGCCTAGGCGGTGGCCCATGTGCCACCGCGCGCGTCAGGCGGTCGCCACCCGCTGCTGTCCGGCGGCGGCGACATGATTGCCACGCGGCGAGCTAGAGCTCGCATCTTCCAGGGAATCCCAGCGAGACCCGGCGATTGTCCGCGAATCTCGGCGGACGGCACGCGGAAGGGGGGCAACCTACTCGCGGATCGTTTGCAGTGCAGCCACGCGCGTACTGACAGCGCGCGGGCCGACGAGGCGGCGGAGGCGGTCGAGGAGGGCGGTGGTGGGGTGGACGCGCCAGCGGTCGCCCAGGGCGATGGTCAGGGCGACGTCGTCGGCGGTGTGGATCTGGACGGTGACGGTGCAGCTTGCGCCGGGGTGGTCTTTGAGGATGGCGAGCAGGTCGGCGTAGCGCGGGTCCTGCATCGCGGCGGCGTTGCTGCCGCCGGGCAGGGCCAGGGCCACCCACACTTCCTTGGTCAGGCGCTCGGTGGCCAAGGCGGCGGGAACAACGTCCTGGATCTGCAGGCTGGGCATGTCCTCGATTTCAGGCTCGGCCGGGGCGGGGTGGTCGCCGCCCGCGTCCTCGGCCAGAGCTTCGGGCGGCAGGTCGCCGTCGTCGTTGCGCGCTGGGCGGCTGGTCTTGCGCTGGCGGCGTTCCACCAGGCCGCTGAAGAGGGCCACCAGGTCGGGTTCGCATTCGCTGGCGAAACGGTCGTAAGGGCCGGCCTCCATCTGGCCGCGGCGGTTCTGCCGACCAGGAAAGAGCACGGCCTCGAAGCGGCCCCAGCGGTCCTCTAGCTGCAAAATCGCCATGTTTTTTCCAGCTTTGGTGCGCACCTCGCGTTTGCCCAGCACCACCGCGGCCAGGGTTACCCGGCTGCCGGTGGGGGTGGTGCGCAGGTCGCGGGTGCTGGCGGTGACGTGGCGGCCCAGGGCGGCCTCGGCCTCGAAGACCGGATGCGAACTGATCCAATAGCCGGTCAGTTCCTTCTCGTGACCCAGGCGTTCGGTGGGCAGCCAATCGGGGATGTCGGGATAGCCCTGGGTCAACTGCTTGAAGGCGGCGTCGGCCTCGAAGGCCGCGAAAAGGGTCTGCTGCTGCTGGGCGCGATTCTTCGACACCTGGGCGCCGCGCTCATAGGCCCGGTCCATGGCCTGGTGCAGCGCGGCGCGGTTGGTGTGCAGGCTGTCGCAAGCGCCAACCTTGATCAGGGCGTCCACCACACGCTTGTTGATGACCCGGGGATCGATGCGCTCGCACAGCTCGAACAGCGAGGAGTAGCGTCCGTCCTTCTGCCGTTCGGCGATGAGGTGATTGGCGGCGATCTCGCCCACCGCTTTCACGCCGCCGAAGCCGAAGCGGATTGCGGTCTGCTTGATCCCGTCAGGGTTGGCCTGCTTCACAATGGTGAATTCCCAGCCGGATTCGTTGATGTCGGGGGGCAGGACGGGCATGCCGTGAGAGCGCAGTTCCTCCACGAACTGCGTCATCTTGTCCTTGTTGTCCATCTCGTAGATCAGGTTGGCGGTCATGAACGCGGCCATGTGGTTGGCCTTCATCCAGGCCGTCCAGTACGCGATCAGGCCATAGCACGCCGAGTGGGATTTGTTGAAGCAGTACGAGGCGAAGCCAAGGATCTTGGTCCACATCTCGCCGCAGCGGTCCTTGGGGAACTGGTGGAGGTTCCACGCCCCTTCGACGAACTTCTCTTCCAGCTTCTGGAGGATCTTGAGATCCTTCTTGCCCATCGCCTTGCGCAGGTCGTCGGCTTCGGCCGGGGTGAAGCCGCACAATTCGCGGCTGATGGACATGACCTGCTCTTGGTAGATGTACAGGCCGTAGGTTTCTTTCAGCACGCCTTCCAGCACCGGATGCGGATAATCGACGCGCTCGCGTCCGGCCTTGCGGTCGCAGTACTGGGTATGCATGCCGGCCATCAGCGGGCCAGGCCGGTAGAGCGCCACCAGGGCGATCATGTCTTCGAAGCGGTCAGGCTTGAGCAGGCGGATGAGCTGCTGGAATCCTGAGCTTTCGCATTGGAAGACGCCCAGTGTCTCGCCCCGGGCCAGCAGGGCGAAGGTGGCGGGATCGGCCAGGGGCACCTGCTCAAAGTCGATGACCGGGCCGCCGGTGGCGCGCACGATGTCAGCGGCCTTCTTGAGGATGGACATGGTCTTCAGACCCAGGAAGTCCATTTTCAGCAGGCCGCATTTTTCGACCTGCGTCATGTTGAACTGGGTCGCGGGTTTGCCCTTCACCGCGCACACCGGCACATATTCGGACACTGGTCCCGGCGCGATGATCATGCCGCAGGCGTGCGTGCCCAGGCTGCGGCCCAGTTTCTCCAGCTGCAAAGCGGCATCGAGGACCTGCTTGGTGCGGGCATCGCTGTCGTAGCGTTTCACCATCGCGTCGACGGTACCCATCTCGCCCTTGTCCTTGTCCAGGGGCTTGCGCCCCAGGCACACCGGCAGGTCGTGCTTGCCGCTGGGATCCTCGGGCACGAGGTTGGCCAGATCCTGGGCCTCTTCCGGTGTCCATTCGTACGCGCGGGCCACGTCCTTGATGGCCATGCGCGCCTTCATGGTGCCCAAGGTCATGATCTGCGTCACCGCTGCCTGGCCGTACTTCTGCGCGACGTACTCGATGACCTCGCCGCGCCGGTCCTTGCAGAAGTCGATATCGATATCGGGCATCGATTTGCGGCTCGGATTCAGGAAGCGTTCGAACAGCAGGCCATAGCGCAGCGGGCACATGTCGGTGATGCCCAGGCTGTAGGCCACCAGACTGCCCGCCGCCGAACCGCGACCCGGACCCACCGGGATGCCGCTGCGTTTGGCCCAATTGATGAAGTCCGCGACGATCAGGAAGTACGCGGCGAAGCCCATCTTCTCGATGGTGGCCAACTCGAAGGCGAGGCGGTCGTGGGCCTCGGGGATGGTTTTGCCGCCATAGCGTTTTTCCATGCCCACGTGGCAGAGTTGCCGCAGCAGGTCCATTTGCTCGACGCCTGCGGGGCAGGGGAAGGTCGGCAGGTGGTAGTGGCCGGTGGGGATCTTCGAGCCGGCGCAACGTTCGGCGATGATCCCGGTATTGGCGATGGCCGCTGGCAGGTGGGCGAAGCGCTGGGCCATCTCAGCCGGGGATTTCAGCCAAAATTCCTGGCTGGGCATGCGTTTTCGGCGGGTGTCGGCCAGCGTCGTGGCCTTCTCGATGGCCAGCTGCACATCATGGATGCCGGCATCGCCCGCACCCAGGTAGTGCACCCAGTTGGTGGCCACCAGCGGCACGTTCTCGGCCGTGGCGAGCTCGATATTGGCCTGCATCAGGCTGACCGGGCCTTCGGTGCCGTGGTCGGTGACCTCGACATACAGGCGGTCGGCGAAGATGTCGCGCAGCAGGCCAAGCTGACGGGCAGCCTCTTCGTTGGCGCCGACCTGCAGATGCCGGTTCAGGAAACCGTAGCCGCCCGCCCCAGTCAGGCAGATCAGGTCCTGGGCGTACTTGGCCAGACATTCGAGATCGACGCGGGGCTCGAAATAGAAGCCCTCTAGCCAGCCGGACGAGACTAGTCGGCAGAGGTTTGCATACCCTTGTTCGCTGGTCGCCAGCACCACCAGCTGGGAGGTGTCCCGGGCCTTCTCGCGCATGCCCAGCGGCGCCATGGCCAACTGGCAGCCGATGATCGCCTTGACGCCCGCGTCCTTGGCCGCGCTGTAGAACTCATAGGCGCCGAACAGATTGCCCCGGTCGGTCAGGGCTACGCTGTCCATGCCCTGGTCCTGTACCGCCTTCAGCAATTTCGGCACCGTCACCGTGCTTTGCAGCAGGGTGTAGTGGGAGTGGACGTGAAGGTGGGTGAAGGACATGGCCGGTCGGGAGGGTATGTTCGCCGTTCAGCGCCCCTCGCCAACCGCGAACTCGGGGTGGTCCTCCTCTGGTCCACCAGTCCCTCCCTGGACTCCGCTCCATCCTCACGCATTCTCTGGAACTATGCCTGACCTCACCCAAGTAGTCATTCTCGGCGCCTCTGGCGACCTTACCGCCCGCAAGCTGGTGCCCGGCTTGCATGCCGCCGTGTGCGAGGGCTTGATGCCCGGCCGGATCCAATTGGTCGGTGTGGCCCGGCGACCTTGGGATGATGCGACCTTTCGCGACCAGCTGACGCAGAAAGCCCCCCAGGTGAAAGGCTGCGGCTATGATCAGTGGGAAGCCTTCCTGAACCAGACCCACTACGTCCCGACCAATCTGGAGACGCTTGAGGATTACCGCGGCCTGCGCGCGCGGCTCGAAGCCCTGGCCGGCGCGCCCTGCAACCGGGTGTTCTATCTGGCCGTGAAGCCCGAGTTGTTCCTGCCCAGCGTGCAGCACCTCAAAGAGGTCGGCCTGCTCGAACAGGGCGCCGCCCGCTCCTCGCGCGTGGTGGTCGAAAAGCCCTTCGGCACCGATGTCAGCAGCGCCATGGCCTTGAACAGCGCCCTGCTGGGCCTGATCGGCGAAGACCAGCTGTACCGCATCGACCACTACCTGGGCAAGGAGACGGTGCAGAACCTGCTGGTCTTCCGCTTCCGTAACGCCTTCTTCGAGCCGCTCTGGAATCAGAAGTACATCGAACTGGTGCAGATCACCGTGGCCGAGAACCTGGGCATGGAGAACGGCCGCGGCGGCTACTATGACACCGCCGGCGCGACCAAGGACATCCTGCAGAACCACGTCCTGCAGCTGTTGGCCCTGGTGGCGATGGAGCCGCCCGCAGCCCTGACGCCCAGGGCGATCCGCGACGAAAAGGTCAAGGTGCTGCAAAGCCTGCGGCCGATGACCGATGTGGAGTCCGACAAGCACATCGTCCGCGCCCAGTACAACGGC
>JBBQTJ010000217.1:0-6127 GCA_038213315.1 Planctomycetota bacterium | reverse complement strand
ATGGAAGAGCTGCAGCTGGGCTTGGGTACGCGCCCGGATGTCGGTGAGCGGCGGCCGTGCGTAAACGAGTCCGCCGTGGCGAAACACCGGTACCAGCAGGTCCTCGGTCTGGACGTCCTCCGGCATGACCCGACGGCGGGTCGGATCGGCAGGGTCGACCATGGTCCAGGTGCTCGGTGCGGCATGCATCTCGTCCCACAGCACGTCGCCGATGGCTTCGCCATCGCGGATGAAGCGGCGGACGTTCTGGATGCCGGGAGTCGACACCTTGATCGCCTGCTCGCTGAGCTTGACCCGCGGCTTCCACTCGCCACCCGGTTCGCGGATGGCGGCCAGCTTGTAGACTCCGCCCAGGGCCGGCTGGTCGTAGGCGGTCACCAGCTTGGTGCCGACGCCCCACACCGCGATCGCGCCGCCCTGCTGCTGGATGCTGGCGATGGTGCGCTCGTCCAGGTCGTTCGAAGCGACGATCTGCGCTTTGGGAAAGCCGGCGGCGTCGAGGAGCTTGCGCGCCTCGGCCGACAGCCAGGCGAGGTCGCCCGAGTCGAGGCGGATGCCGACCATCTCGTAACCGCGGCTGCGCAGCCGGCGGGCGACGTTGATCGCTTTGCGCACCCCAGCGAGGGTGTCGTAGGTGTCGACCAGGAAGACGCAGTTGTTGGGCATAGCCTGGGCATAGGCCTCGAAAGCAGCATCCTCGTCATCGAACGACATGACCCAGCTGTGGGCGTGCGTGCCGCGCACCGGGATGCCATAGCGCTTGCCGGCGAGCACGTTCGAGGTCGAGGCGCAGCCGCCGACATGGGCGGCGCGACTAGCGCTGAGAGCGCCATCGAGCCCCTGGGCGCGGCGCAGGCCGAACTCCAGCACCGGTCCAGCGCCAGCGGCTTGGCAGATACGCGCGGCCTTGGTGGCGATGAGGGTGTTGAAGTTGACCAGGCAGAGCAGCGCGGTCTCCAGCAGCTGCCCTTGCAGGACCGGGCCGCGCACGCGGATCAGAGGTTGGTGCGGGAAGACCACGGTCCCTTCCGGGATGGCGTCGATGTCGACCTCCAGGCGCATGCGGCCGAGGTAATCGAGAAACGCGGTCTCAAAGATCGGCTTGCCATCGTTGCCGGGGATGCGCGCCAAGTAGGCAAGGTCATCCGGTGCGAAGCGGAAGGTCTGCAGCCAGTCGATGACCGGCTCCAAACCGGCGGCGATGGTATAGCCACTGCCGAAGGGCGGTGTGCGAAAGTGGAGATGAAACACCGCCTCATGGTCAGCCCGCTGGCTCTTCCAGTAGCCATAGGCCATGGTCAGCTGATAGAGATCCGTGAGTAGGGCGCTGCTGTCCATGACCACCTCCTGATAAGGTGTAGTTAATACACTATGCTGGCGTCGTCAAGGACGGACCGCATCCCCCAATGCCTGGGAAGCGCGGTGCACGGCAATCGCGAGATGGGCATCGAGCAGTTCCGCATCCAGACAGGCGCGCAACGGCACCCAATGCAAGCTGCCCGGCCCGCCAGCGGGATTCACCACCGCGATCCAGGGATGCACGAGTTCCGGCGTCACTCCTGGGGTGGCCAGATAGGGACCACCAAGCTCGCTCAGGTCACCAATCGCGCAGCCGTGGTCGTGCTGGAACCGCATGCTTAGCCAGGCTTCGGCATGATCGAGGCGATCGACCTGGGCCGGGAGGCGCCAGGCCGGGACGACGGCAAGGCCCGACGAGCCACAGGCCGATTGGATCGCCGGTAGGCAGCGGTGTTCGACGCCGATCAGGACTTCGCCAGCGATGACGATGATCGGCAGCACCACTGCGGTGTTGGTGGTGGCTGAACGCGGCATCATCCATTCGCGGCTGGTGGTGGCCAGTTCGCGGCCATTGGCATCAACCTCGCTGAATTGGCCACGGCGGATGTCGAGGTAGCCCGCAGGGTTGGTCGCCCGCTCAAAGCGGACTGGGGCGGGCGGCCGCAGGGCGTCGGCATGCCTCGGCCAGACGATGTGGTGGTCGACCAGGCTGATTGCCGCGCCGATCCATGGACCCTGATCGACGCCCATACGTCGGAGCAGACGGTGGATGTTCAGTTCCAGGCGCGCATCGAAGAGGCCGCCGACCTGAGCCGCGCGCAGGCAGGAACGTGCGTCCACGACGTGGATGGTGCCCGACTCCGCCAAGCCACCGTAGTTCGTCGGCAAATGCGTTCCGTCAGGATCGACCTCGACCAGCACAGCGGTCACGATCTCGTCAATGCCGCCCGGCGAGGTGGCATAACGGCTGGGCTCACCTATCGACCGGACCCGTGCAGGATCGAGGCCAGCCCGTTCCTGCAGGATGCGCTTGACGGTAGTGGCAAGATCGTGGTCGAGGTTGGTGATCGCCGCAATCGGTTCGGTCAGATAGCCGCTCCACTCTGCACCGCTCAGATTGGGCCGCTGCTCATCAGCAACGACGATCGGACGCGGGAAAACCTGCTTGGCGAACACCATCACCTGCCCATTGCGCTGGAACCACGGGATGATGTCAACGGTGCGGCCTGGCCTCTCGACCAGATCGTAGGTCGAGCCATCGCTGCCTGACCAAGTATGCAGTTGGAGAAAGTCGGGCTTGTCGACCGGAGCTGAACTGACCAGCCGCAGGCGGGTCCCCTGACCTGGCTCCGTCTTCTGACCAACCACGACGATGTTCGTCGGTGGGCAGGGCAGCACTTTGCCATCCAGGCCATGCAGGCGGATTTTTCCGCGGTAGCGGTTGGCGATGATCCACGGATTGCGGATCGGGGCGGCGACAACCATACGCAGGCCGCGGCGCTCCAGGGCGTGGACGAACTCAGTCTGGGTCCAGAAGGTGTACTCCTCCAACAGTTCGATGTCCCAATCGGCGCGGTAGTCTTTGCGCAGCAGGAACTCCTGGGCGTCGCGATGCCGGCAACGGAGCCGGTGCCAGCCGGCCGCTGGAACGCCGAGGTCCTCCCACGGCAGCTGACCAGGCTGATAACGACTGTTGCGCACGCTGGCGGCGTAGCTCCGCCACAGCGCCCAGGTAGACAAGATCGGTGCATCGCCAAAGTCGCTGCCGTCATCGGAACGAAGGTCCAACTCGACATCCTGGGGTCCATCCGGAGCAACGAAGTCGCGGATGATCAGCACCCCGCCAGGACGAAGAGCGGCAATCTGATGGTCGAGGCAGGTTTCCAGCCGG
Organism: Planctomycetota bacterium; assembly: GCA_038213315.1. Taxonomy (GTDB): domain Bacteria; phylum Planctomycetota; class UBA11346; order UBA11346; family UBA11346; genus JBBQTJ01. The sequence goes on along the minus strand of JBBQTJ010000217.1, from coordinate 2,937 downwards.
GCCGTTGCATAGCCTGTGAAGCTGGTGACGTGGTGCAGGACTGACGAATCGAGAATGCCATCCAGGGAGCCGATCGCGAAGACCGCATCAGCGATGTCGCCCTGCATGTACCGCAGGTTCGAGCGCTGATAGGCAGCCTGGGCGCTGCTGACTGCGGCGGGATTGATGTCGACTCCAACCAGGTCGAGATCGGGATGCAGGCAGGCCAGGTCAAAGGTCCCCCGGCCCGAGCCGCTCCCCATATCGGCGACCCGCCCCGTGGTCGGGAAGTGGGCGGTGGTCAGAGCCACCTTCTGCTGCATCGACTGGTCCATGCCGGCGAAGTAGCTGGCATAGGCATCCTGCGAGCCGCGGTCCTGGCGATGGTAGGCCTCGGGTTCCATGCGTCTGCTTGTAGAGGCCAGCTTTCGCGTGGCTACCGCAGGTTCAATCCATGCGCATGACGCGCGCTACCGCACAGAACACTGGATACAGCAAGGCGATCAGCAGTCCGGCCAAGGGATGGACCGAGGTCGCGATCAGCGCATCGACGAGGATGATGCCGGCCAGGGCCGCGCCCACTGCGGGGCCGATGTCGCCACGTCGACCCGAACGCAGGGCGGCCACCGCCGGGCGGCCGACTGTCCAGGCCACCAGGCCCAGCAGCACCACGCCCCAGGCCAGGGCGATGACGACCAAGGCCGGGCTGGGCCCGCCGGAGCGCAGCAGATCGGCGATCCAATGAGACGTCCCCAGCCGGACTCCGGCCAGGACGACCGCCAAAACCATGCAGGCAACGGCGCTGACCAGTTCAAGGCGCCGGCCCGGGCGGGTCTCCAGCTCGGCCATCCAGGCGACGCCGAAGATGTAGAGGCCCAGCAGCAGAGGATAGGACAGCACCACCTCGGTAATGGTTGACTGCGGCCCGGGGATCAGCGCCACCTGAAGGTAGTCGCCGCCCAACGCCAACAGCACGAACAAGGCGTGGCTGGCGCGCACCAAGGCCAAGGTCACGGCACCGAGCACCGGGATCTCTTTGGTCACGAAGTCATAGAGCAGGATCAGGGCCAGGACCACGCCCGCCGCGTTCAGGCCGTGACCGCTGTGGTGCTGGCCGGCCACCAATAGTGCGCCGATGGAGGCCAGCACGGCGGCGACATAGGCGGTGATCAGGCCGATGCGCCCAGAGGGTAGGGGTCGGCGGGGATGTAGACTGCGGTCGCGCTCGACATCATTGATGTCATTCCACAGCATGCCGGCGATGTAGAGCAGGGCGCTGGCCGCTGCCACCACCGGCAGACTGCCGCGTTCGGTGAACACCAGCACCAGGAAGGGATGCAGGTCCAGCGAGCCGCTGGCGTAATAGGCCACCACCAGAGCCGTGGCCAGATTGGCCGCGATGGTGAACAGGCCGGAGGCACGGATGAGCCGCAACCAATCGAGCATCAGCAGGGTGTACTGGGCAACCCGCCCGCCGAAAGACCGGAGGTGCGGCACCAGCGCAAGAGGCAGGTGTCGCCCAGCATGATCGGCGGTTCCTCCAAGGCCCATCCGGTCCCGCCGGCGATGGTGGGCACGCCCCGCTGGCCAGCCGGGCTCACCCCGCCGCCCAGAGTCCGTCCCGCCAGATAGACCTCCAACCGATCGTAGAGCCCGGCCGCCAGGAAGGCCGCATGGATCTGCGCGCCCCCCTCCACCAGCACCTCGTTGAGGCCATGGGCGCCGAGGGCGGCGGCGATGGCGATAGCCGAGTCATCGATGCTGCGCAGCGCGCCGTGGGGACCGACGGTCAGCGCCGGCACCGACCCCTGGGCCAGCCGGCCGCTCAGTGGTGCAGCGGTGCGAGTCAGGACCAGGCGCAGCGGGCCACTGCCATCCGGCCGCCGACCGCGGGGCGTGAGCAACTCTGGATCATCATGCCGGGCAGTACCGGCGCCCACCAGGATGCCATCGAAGGCGCGCCGGCGTCGCCGGCTGCGGGCCAGGGCCAGGGGATCGCTGATCCAGCCGCTATCGCCGCCTACCGCTGCGATGCAGCCATCAAGGGTCATGGCCCACTTGCCGGTCAGCCGAGGCCGGCCCAGGCGAATGCGGCTAAGGAAGCCGCCGTGCAGATGCCGCGCGAGGGGATCGTCCAGCACCGTGTAGCCAATGCCCGCCGCGCCCAGCACCGCGCCCGCGTCGTCCTGATGCGGATCCGCGATGCCCGCAATCACCTGCGCCACCCGGGCCGCGATCAGGGCGTCGGTGCAGGGCGGCTGGCGGCCACTGCGGGTGCAGGGCGCCAGGGTCACATACACGGTCGCACCAGCTGGATCCTCGCCCCGCCGCCGGCAATCCGCCAACGCGGCCACCTCGGCGTGCTCCTGCCCACAGACGCGGTGCCGCCCGGCACCAATGATCCGTCCATCCCGCACGATCACACAACCGACGCCGGGATTTGGCCAGGTGGCGCCGGAGGAGAGGGAGGCAAGGCGAAGGCTAGCAGCCGTCCCGAAGTCGCGGGGTCGCGGGGTCGCGGGGTCAGACATCAGAATACCGGAGCGTCGCGGGGTCGCGAAGTCGCGGGGTCGCGAGGTCGGACATCAGAATACCGGAGCGTCGCGGGGTCGCGAAGTCGCGAAGTCGCGAAGTCGCGAAGTCGCGGGGTCGCGGGGTCGCGAAGTCGCGGGGTCGCGGGGTCGCGAAGTCGCGGGGTCGCGAAGTCGTGGGGTCGGACATCACGACAACCGCACTGGTGTAGTGGCTGTTGACGCCGCGACACCGCGACGGCTGTCGATTGAGCGACGGCTGTCGATTGAGCGACGGCTGTCCAATTCACCGACTCTTCTTCTTCAGCTTCGCCTTCTTCTTGCGCTCGGCGCGGTAAGCCTTCAGGGCGTCCTTGTCCTCGCGCTTGGTGAACAGGCGGTTGGCGTTGGGCATGAAGCTTTGCGGATTGGCGAGCTGTTCGGGGGT
>JBBQTJ010000216.1:0-6150 GCA_038213315.1 Planctomycetota bacterium | reverse complement strand
GGTCGACCTGCTGAACATCAAGGATCCCGCCACCATCTCGCTGCCGGCCCGGCCGGGCGACATCGGCCTGGGAACGCGCTTCGCCTTCCCATTCGAAACCATCGAGGACGTGGTGGTGATCGACCGCACCCACATCGGGGTACTGAACGACAACAACTTCCCGTTCAGCAAGGGCCGCAATCCCCAGACTGCCACCTCGCCCGGGCGGCCGGACGACAACGAGTTCATCATTCTCAAGCTCGACCGCCCACTGGGCCGCCTGACCAATCCCGGCGGCAACGGCTGAGGCCACCCCCTCCCGCCGGTCCACGCCGGCGGGAGGGGGCGTGTCGTTGATGATGCACCCTGACGTCCGCAGTGGAGCCGGAGCCTGTCCGGCCACTGCGGCGTCGTGCGTTATTGGGCCTGCGTCGCCGCAGCACTACCCTCGCCCGTCGATCTCTCCGTCACGATAAGGATGTCCAATATTGCGTGCGGGTTTGGAATCGGGGGTGAGGCCACGTTACATTCTGTGATAAACGAGACGTGGCGGCCCACCACGTGGCCTGACGCCGCGACATCTGGTTGCCGAAGGTGCAGGCCCGGGGCAAACCCCGGGCCTGTTCCGTTGGTGGTCAGCGTAGCCGGACCGCAGGCCGCAGGCTGCGCCGGGTGGTCCGCCAGCCGAGCACGAGGGCGCCCAGCAGCCAAGCCAGTGACGACCCGGAACCGCAGCTCCTGTTGTTGTTGGAGCCATTGCCCGCCGCCGGGGGTGTGGTTGCCGGGATGGCGGGATCGGCCGTCACGGTGACCTGGCTGATGGAGCGCTGGGCGCCGTTGGTCGCCTCGATGGTGATGACGGTGGTCCCTGGCCCGCTGGTGGTGTAGCTCAGGTTGAAGGTCGTGCCCCCCGTGCCCATGACCGGGGCGGAGACGCGGAGGTCCGCATCGCGGATGACGGCCTGGGTCGACGACCTGGCGGTGACGGTGATGGTGCCGCCGCCGGCCAGCTCGGGCACGACGACGCGGAAGGTGCCGCTGCCGCCCACCCCGACCGTGTGGGCGCTGCCATCGGGACTGGCCGAACCGGGCGTGGTCGGGGCGCCCGAAACGGTGGCCGACTTCACCGGGTTGACCTTGAAGGCGACCTCGACCAGGGGCATCCGGCCCATGATCGCGGCGGTGCTGGCGGACAGATCGGCCTGACTGTACCAGGGGATGGCATGGTAGTTCACCGTCAGTTGCTCGCTGGCCGGGTCGATGATCAACTCGGTCCAGCCGTAGGCGTGGAAGGCCGCGTAATCGCCACGGGTCAGGGTGGACGAGATCTTCGAGCCGGCCAGGCCCAGGGCGTCATAGCCCAGGGGCACGACAGAACCGTTGACCAGTTGCTTGATGAAGTCGTCCTTGTCGTTCACCGTGTCGTCGGCGTCATAGGCCACCGGCAGGCCCGCGTAGCCCGCCGCCTGGGTGGCGGAAATCAGGCCCAGTTGCTGGGATGCGCCGGCCACATAGGGACCAAAGGGCGGATCGAAGGCCACGGCGCCGGTGACCACCTCGAAGGCTGAGCTCGCCTGCTGGGGCTGACCGGCACCGGTCTGGTAGGTCAGGTTGTTGACCATGAAGCCGTGGACGTCGGCGGAGAGAAACACCACGTTGCGGATACCCTGGGCCTCGATGTAGGCGAGCAGGTCGCGACGTTCGGCGGCATAGCCCTCATAGCGGTCGGACGAAGCGAGCACGCCCAGGTTCTGGATCGGCTCCTGCAAGACGACGAATTTCCAGGTGAAACCCTCGGTCTGGCTGCGCTTCAGATCGGCCTTGAGGTCGGCGAACTGCTGGCTGCCCAACATGGTGCGGCCCGACGCAAAGGTCTGGGCCAGGTACGCACCGACGGCGGCCGGGTCCGCCAGGTTGGCGGGCGTGGTCAGCGGCGCATCCCGGAAGGAGCGCTGGTCGCAGAGCATCAGCGCCGCGCTGCGGCCAAACGTGCGGTAGCGGTAGAGCTTGGACTTGGCGGCGGTGCGCGCATCGCCGGTCGCGCCATAGCGCAGGTCAGCGATGGGGTTGTACTCGACGAAAGCGCGCACGCCGTCGCGGAAGCGCGAGGTGTCGTTGATGTACGTGCCGGCCAGGCCGGCGAAGCGCGGGTCGCTCGACGGGGCCGCCCCGCCACTGAAGTCGTCGATCACCTCATGGTCGTCGATGCAGGCCAGCCAGGGCGTCACCGCCCGGGCGGCCGCCAAGGTGTTCAGGCCCAGGCTGGTGCCGTAGACCTCGGCGTGCTTAGCGCGGTACTCGGCCAGCGTCTCGGCGGCGGGCTTGTTCACCGCTGGCGAGGGATAGTCGCCATAGATGGTGTCGCCGTCCGCGATGAAGACGTCCAGGTTGGCTGCGGCGAGGTCCGCCACCGCCGGGAATGAGCCCAGTTCGCCGCGCCAGTCGCCACCGAAGCCGAGGCGCGCGCCCTTGCCGGTGGCCGCATTGGTGCGGAACCGTCCGGTCAACGACGCGCCGGCGGCGTTACGCACCCGCACCTGATAGGCCGTTCCAGGCAGCAGATCCTGGACGGCAACCGTTACCGGGATAGTGGCATCGGCCGCCGCGGCCGATGCGCTCTTCACCACGTTGGCGAACGCCACATCAGTGGCCACCTGAAAGGTCACCGTCCCGGTGGCGGTGCTCAGGGCCCACAGTACCGCCGAGGTCTGGGTCACGTCGCCGATGGCGATCCCGTTGGGCATGGTCTGGGCCACCGAGGTCGGGAGCACCCGGGGCGTGATGCCGGGCAGAACGCTGCCCTCGACGGTCGGGGCGGGGACCACCCCAAGGATGCGATTGATGGTCGGGGCCATGTCGATGTTGTGGGTCAGCGTCACCGTGCCGGGGCTGACGTCGGGACCGGCGGCATAGCAGATCGCGCTGAGGTTGGTCAGGTTGGCGTCATAGCCGTGCGCGCCATAAAAGTTGGGCAGCGACAGCACCGCCTCGGTCGCGCTATCGCCCAGGCGGATGACCACCGGACTCTGGGTGCCGTCGAAGTTGTAGCCGGGCTTGAGGATCGCCACCACATCGCCGGAATCCTGAGCGAACATCGCATCCTTCATCCGGCCAAAGCTCGGATCCGTGTCGCTGGCCGGCAGCGGGCGCTTGGCCACCAGGTCAAAGAGCGGCACCGCGGTGGCGCTCTGGATGTAGTTCGGGTTGATGTCGGTGCGGGTACGCAGCAGGTCGAAGACCTGGTTTTGGAGGGTGCGGTACTCCGCCGGCGTCACTGTGCCGCCGGGCTCGCGGCCCTGCAGGTTGAAGTAGATGTTCGCCGCCGGCCCGGAGGTCACCGCTTTCACCTTGGTGCTGTCGATGCCGTTGGCGGCGAACAGCGCATTGATGGAGACCGCAGTGTGAAAGGTCTCGAAACCGTGGTCCGAGACCACTATGACGGTCGCCAGCGGCCGCCCCTGGGCGTCATAGCCGATGGCGTCCATGATGCGCTTGACCGCCAGGTCCGCCTGCTGGTACGCGAAGCGCACGTAGCCGGCATAGCGGGCAACCTTCACCGGGTCCTGGCCGGCATGGATCGAGGTGGGATCCTTGATGTTGGTGGGCTGGCGCGGGTCCGTGAGAAGGTATTGGTGCTCAGAGCCGTCCGGCTGCTCGATGTAGGTCATCACCAGATCGGCGCCGGGATTCTGGGTGATCGCCCGCACCGCGACGCGCGCGCTGTAATCGACGGTGCTCACCACCATGTCTTGATAGATGGCCTCAAGCTCGGCGTCGGTGAAGGCAGCCGTCTGGTTGGTGGGGACGGTCGGGAAGAGACGCTCGGGGAAGCGGAAGTCGGGACCGGCAGGCCAGAAGCCGACGTTGTTGTTGATGTCGTCCACTGCGGCGATGACCGCCGGATCAGGCGAGTTACGTGGAATGTTGTAACCGGCGTAGCGCACCAGACGGACCGTGGACAGGTCCGGGGCCAGGGTGCTGACAAAATAGCTGCACCCGGCCTTGTTGGGAGTGCCCTCGAAGAAGAAACGCTGGGAATGACCGTCGTTCTTCACGTAAGCCGGCCCGGTCGATGGCAAGGCGAAGGGCCCGGCAGGGATGCCGAGGGTGCTATCGTAGAAGGCCAGGGTGTCGTAGTTCACCACCCCGTCGTTGGTGGTGTCGAGGGCGGCGACCTGGATGGCGAAGATCTTGGTGTTGACCGTGAAGGCCTCCAAGCTGGTGACCTTCGTCCTGATCGGGCTGTAGGAGGTCTTCCCCGCGGCTGTGAAGGCTACCGCGGTGGTGGCGCTGGCGGTGGTGAAGTCGGCGGCGGTGAGCACGAAGCCGGTCCCGGTCGGGCCCGAGAAAGCGCCAAACGGCATGGTGTAGTCCACCGTCCGCTCGCTGGCCGGCTGAACGATCGGGGCGGTGCCGGGCACCCTCACGTCAATTCCGTCGGCTCCAGGAAAGGTGGCGGCCACCACCCGCTTGCCGTTCGCGCGCAGACGCTTCCACACCGGTTCGGCGCCGGCCTGGTCCAGGTGCGCTGGACCATCGATGAAATAGCCGCCGATGGGCGCAGAGAACCCGCTCACATTCAGGGCGAAGGGGCTGGCCACCAAGTGGAACGAATTGGCGATGACATTGGTGCGGGCCGGGTTCGAGCCGGTGGCGATGGCGATGTGCCCGACCGCCGTGAGCGACGGGGTGACGGTCAGGTTCTGCAGCGCGGTGAGCCCCTTGGCCTTAAGCAGGCCGATGCCCGAGGTCATCGGCAGGGAGCCTTCGGCCAGGTACTGCTCCACCAAGCGCGGCGTGGCCCCATCCAGCGAGATCAGCACGACCTTCGGCGGCTCAACTGCCGGCAGGACCGCCGCGGCCAGCACCAGGGGGACGAGACGGAGCGCCAAGCGGCGCAACTCGGGGACGAGGCACTGGGGGAGGGTCGGCTTCATGAGGTGCACCCTAGCCACCCCAGGATGCGCATCTCATGAACCCTTGATCAAGTTCAGCCACGCGGTTCAGACAACATGCGGTGAATGCCGGGTGGGTGGGGGATGAAGGGCGGACCGTCAGGGGCGAAGTTACGCTCGGCACGAAGCCGTTTCGCGGTCCCTTCGTGACTGCCCTGGTGTCCAGGCTTGGGACAAGCACTCGTAGAATTTTTCGATGATCTGGCCGGGATCTCTGCCCGAGCCTGGGACGTCAATGCCGTGGGAGCCTTGAGGTCGAATAATTCGCCCCTTTGATCCGAGAGCAGTGGGCGCTGAATTTTTAAAGGAATGATGTAAGTAAAGGCTGACGCCCATCATGATATTTCTTGTATAAACTAAGGTGCCACATGCCGGCGAGACGCCGGCGATCCCGGGGGAGGGCAGGTCATTGGTGGTTTATCACCATGACCTCTCGGGAGGCATAGGATCCTACGACCGATCCGGCAATCGTTCCCGCACGCGACATGGACTCACCCCACGCCTCCGTGGCAATCCCCAGGCGCGGGAAATGAACAGCTGACCAAGCAGGCGCTGGTGAGGGCTGTTCAAGGTCATGGAAAGGGTCGGTGTATGACTGCCACCTCACGAGGTGCCTCGAACCGCACCGGCGGGCGACGCTGGTCGACTTCCACTGCCGAAGTGTACACGCAGGACATGACCAACGTCCCCGCTCCCTTGCAGCCCTTCGACGTCCGCCTGACCCGCTGGATGGCCAAACATGCCGTGCAGGCGCTGCGCCTCAGCCTGGGGATCATCTTCCTGTGGTTCGGCGGGCTCAAACTCCTTCCCGGATTGAGCCCCGCAGAGGCCCTGGCCACCGATACCATCGTCCTGCTCACGGGTGGCGTTTTGCCCGCGGCGTGGATCTCTCCGGGGTTGGGGGTGTGGGAATGCTTGATCGGGCTCGGGCTGGTTACCGGCTGCTGGCTGCGCGCCACCCTGCTACTGCTGGCTCTGCAGATGGCCGGCACTTTCACGCCGCTTGTCCTCTTCCCTGGACGCTGCTTCGCCCACGTGCCCTTCGTGCCGACGCTGGAGGGCCAGTACATCATCAAGAACCTAGTGCTGATCGCCGCCGCCCTGGCCATCGGCGCCACCGTGCGGGGCGGGCGCGTCGACCCTGAGCCGCGCTAAGCCACCGAGCGCACTTAGCTGCGCTGGGTCAGTACAGGGATCACCATCATCGGGCGCTGAT
>JBBQTJ010000215.1:0-6151 GCA_038213315.1 Planctomycetota bacterium | reverse complement strand
ATGCTGCAGGTCGGCCTGACTGGGCGCAATCTCAACTCGCCATCCTTCGACGGCCCGACCTCAAGCCTTGGCCAGAAGCATGCAGGCGTGACCATCGACCCTTCGCTGACCCTGGGGGCTGCCTTCATCCCGTGGGAGACCCTCGCCATCGCGGTGGACGTCGATTTGCTCGAATACCAGGACATCATGCAGGCCAATGACACCCGTCGTCTGGGCGGTGGCATCGAATGGAATCCCTACCACGTCCTGGCCCTGCGCCTGGGCGCGTGGAAAAACCTGGCGGAAAGCGAGCAGTCCCCGGTCATCACCGCCGGCGTCGGCCTGAACCTATGGGCGGTGCGCTTCGACCTGGCAGCGGCCAGCACCACCGAGATGGTGGACATAGATGGCACCGAGGTGCCCGAGCAGGCCCAGGTGTCGCTCGGGATGATGGTCGATTTCTGACGCCAGCCGCAAACGGTTGGCGGTCAACCGCCAACCGTTCGCGAATAGGTGCTTGCAGCGGAACTCAACCCGCCGTCGGCAGAGGTTTCTCCTCAGCCTTCTCGTCCGGCTTCTCGATGCGGCGGAAGACCACATGGCCGTCCTCGGCGTCCACCGCCAGGGTGGTGCCGGCACCGAACTCGCCCTTGAGCAGCGCCTCGCTGAGGTGGTCTTCGACCTGCTGCTCGATGGTACGGCGGATCGGGCGGGCACCGAAGCGGGGATTGTAGCCCTCTTTCAGCAACCACTCGGCCCCGGCGTCGGTCAGTTCCAGGGTGATGCCGTGCTCGGCCACGCGCTTACCGACCTTCTTGAACTCAATGCGCACCACCTGCTTGAGGTCTTCGCGTTCCAGCGGACGGAAGACCACGATGTCGTCAAGACGGTTGAGGAATTCCGGCCGGAAGTTGTCCTCAAGGCTGCGCTGGTAGGCCAGCTTGGTGGCTTTGTAGGCGTAGTTGTCGCCCGCCACCGCCATAGTGTCGAAGCCGAGGGTGCCGGCCTCGCCGGCCTGGGACGCGCCGACGTTTGAGGTCATGATGATGATGGTGTTGCGGAAGTCGACCGCGCGGCCGAAGGAGTCGGTCAGGCGGCCCTCTTCCATGATCTGCAGCAGCATGTTGAAGACGTCGTGGTGGGCCTTTTCGAGCTCGTCGAACAGGATCACCGAATAGGGCCGACGACGCACCTTCTCGGTGAGCTGGCCGCCTTCTTCATAACCGACGTAACCCGGAGGCGCGCCGACCAGGCGGCTGGCGTTGTGCTTCTCGCCGTACTCGCTCATGTCGATCTGGATGAGCGCTTCTTCACTGCCGAACATGAAATCGGCGAGGGCCTTGCACAGCAGTGTCTTGCCCACGCCGGTGGGCCCGACGAACATGAAGCAACCGGCCGGACGGCGCGGATCCTTGAGGCCGGCGCGGCTGCGGCGGATGGCCTTGGACAGCGAGCGGATGCCGTCGTTCTGGCTGATCACCTTCTGATGCAGGAAATCTTCCAGGTGCAGCAGGCGCTGCGCCTCGCCCTGGTCCATGCGGGTGACCGGGATGCCGGTCATGCTGGCGACGATCTCGGCCACCAGCGGTTCGTCGACGATGCCGCACAGCTCCTTCGATTGCTCCAGGCTGCGTTTCTTCAGATCGGAGAGTTCCTTTTTCTTGCGCTCGGCGCGGTCGCGGAACTCGGCGGCTTTTTCATAGTCCTGGTTGAGGACGGCCTCGCTCTTGGACTTGTCCAGCTCCTTGATCTTGGCTTCCAGCTCCTTCCACACCGGGGCTTTGTTGCTGGATTTCAGGCGCAGCTTGGCGCCGGCCTCATCGATCACGTCGATGGCTTTGTCGGGCAGGAAGCGGCCAGTGACGTAGCGGTCCGACAGCTTCACCGCGGCGACCACCGCCTCGTCGGTGATCTTCACCCGGTGGTGGGCCTCGTACTTGTCGCGCAGGCCCAGCAGGATCTTGACCGCGTCCTCGGTATTGGGCGGTTCGACGATGATCGACTGGAAGCGGCGCTCCAAGGCGCCGTCCTTTTCGATGTACTTGCGGTATTCGTCCAAGGTGGTGGCGCCGACGCACTGGATCTCGCCGCGCGACAGGGCGGGCTTCAGGACGTTGCTGGCGTCGATGGCGCCTTCGGCCCCGCCGGCGCCCACCAGGGTGTGCAATTCATCGATGAACAGGATGATGTTCTTGGCCTGCTTGACCTCCTTCATCACCGCCTTGATGCGCTCTTCGAATTGGCCGCGGTACTTGGTACCGGCGACCATGCTGGCCAGATCCAGGCTGATCACCCGCTTGTTGGCCAGCAGATCAGGCACCTCGTGCTTGACGATGGACTGGGCCAGGCCTTCGACGATGGCGGTCTTGCCCACGCCGGGCTCGCCCAGCAGCACGGGGTTGTTCTTGGTGCGGCGGCAAAGGATCTGCCACAGGCGTTCGATCTCTTTGGCGCGGCCGATCACGGGATCCAGCTCGCCGGCTTCGGCGGCGGCGGTCAGGTCGCGGCCGAAGGCGTCCAGCGCGGGCGTGGCGGATTCATCGCCCTTCTTCCCGCCGGCCTTGCCGGGTGGCTTCTCGCCCGACTTCTCGCCGGTGGCGCCCGCCGCGCCGTGGCCCGGCATTTTCGAGACATCGCTGGCGCCCAGCAGGTCCAGGATTTCGCTGCGCACGTCCTCAAGCTTCAGATCCAAATTGATCAGCACCTGGGCGGCGACGCTGTCCTGCTCGGACAGCAGGCCCAGCAGGATGTGCTCGGTACCGATGTAGGGATGACCGAGGGCGCGCGCCTCTTCGGCGGCCAGCTCCAGCACGCGCTTGGCCTGGGGCGTGAAGGGCAGCGGACCGCTGGGGGCGGCCTTGTCGCTGACCACCACCAGCTTTTCAACCTCGCGGCGCACCTTCTCGACGTCCACCGAGAGGTTGTTCAGCGCGGTCACCGCCACGCCCGAACCCTCCTTCACCAGTCCCAGCAGCAGATGCTCGGTGCCAATGTAGTCGTGGTGGAAGCGCTCCGCTTCCTTCTGCGCCAGGGCGATGATCTTGCGGGCGCGGTCGGTGAATTTATCGAACATGGTGTGGCGCTGCCAAAAACGAGGAACGTGAAGCCGACGTGGCCGCTGGCCCATTGTGGCGCCATGCGGCGAGGGGCAACCATGGTACGTTCTGGCGGTGGGGGTAGATGGGGAACGGGTTATGGTTGATGGGGTATGGGATATGGTGGACAGCAGAAATACAGACGGCATTCGCGACATCGGCAGTCTTGTGCGGGCCATATCCCATACCCCATCCACTATAACCAGTTTCGCAGTCTCTGCGCGCCATACCCTATAACCCAACCACTATAACCCGCTATGAAAGCCCCACCCGCACCAGTCCCGCCCGTACCCGATCGCGTTCGGCGGCGTCCTCGGCTTCTGGATGAGCCAGGCGCAGATGGGCGCTTTGGCAGCGCAGGGCCAGGCGGTCGAGGGTGGCGGTGTCCAGGCCGGGCAGCAGACCCAGGGCCGCACCCAGGCGGACCCAGCTGAGCTGGTCGTTCAGTTCGTCGCTGCTGAGACTGCGGGCGTGGGTCAGCAGTCCGTAGGCGCGGTGCACCCGGTCCTGGGTCTGGTAGGCCTGCTTGGACATCAGCACGTCCCGGGCGATGGCCTCGGCGGTGACCAGACGGCCGGCGGCGGTGGTCACGCCCTGCACGATGGTGTCCTCGTCGACGCCCAGGCTGCGGCAGTTGGACACTTGGTAATTATGCCCGGCGGGCTCGCTGCCCTCGCCGTGACGGCCGCGCACGGTCAGTTCCAGCCGGGCCAGACCGCGCAGCAGCACCTTGATCTCGCCGGTCTCGGTCAGGGCCGGCAGATGCAGCATCACCGAGGCGCGCAGGCCGGTGCCGACATTGGTGTGGCAGGCGGTGAGGTGGCCCAGCCGCGCATCGCAGGCCCAGCCCAGGGCGGTGCCCAGACGCTCGTCCAGGGCGGCGGCGTCGCGCATGCACGCCTGCAGATCCAGGCCCGGCGCCAGCACCTGCAAGCGCAGGTGATCCTCTTCGTTCAGCATCAAGGCCGCGCGCTCATCGCTGCGCGCGAAGATCGCGGCGGGACGCTTGGCCGCCGCCAAGTCGCGGCTGATCAATTGCCGTTCGACCAGCAGCGTGCGTTCGCTCTCGACTAGGTCGCTCAGGCGCCAGACCAGCGGCGCCTCCCAGCCGGTGACCCGGGCCGCGGTGGCCAGCAGGCGGTCGACCAGTTCTTGCTGGCGGGCCTTGGGCAGGGTGCGATGGAAGGCCCAGCCGACGCAATTGCGCGCCAGACGGACGCGCGACGACACCACCACCGCGCCGCGGTCAGCGGGCGCGCCGAACCAGCCGGCGGGGCGCTCGATCAAATCGGCGACCGGCGTCACGGGTCGCCGCCGTCAAGGTGACGTAGGGCGTCCCGGCAGCGTGCGGCTTCTTCAAAGCGCTCGGCCCGAACGGCTTCTGCCAGGTTGGCCTCCAACTCGGCGCGGCGGTCGGGCGCGGGGGCATCGTGGCCGGCGCGGCGGCCGCGATGCCGGTCGGCGCTGTGATAGCGGCGGATCAAAGGATCGAGCTGCGGCGCGAAGGCCGCATAGCAGGTCGGGCAGCCCAGCAGATTATGTTGCAGATACGCCGCCCAGGTCAGGCCGCAGGCGCTGCATGTCAGGTCGGCCTTGCGGCCCTTGGGGGTCGCGGCGATCGCCTCGGCGGCCGTAGTCGCAGCCAGCAGCACGGCGATGGCCGGCGGATCCTGATCCAGACGCAGCTCTAGCCGGGTGATGCAGGCCGGACACACGTGCAGCTCCTGCCGCGTGCCGTCCGCCGCTAATTCGGTCAGGTGGGTCGACGCGTCGCGCTGCGAGCAGAGTTGGCAGGTGACGGCCATGGCTGGTTTCTAGCACTCCTGCGGTGGCTGTCGATCCAGGGACCCGGGCAGCGCAGTCAGTAGCCGTAGTCGTAGGGCGTGGCGCTGGCGGTCGCCGGTCGGGCCAGGCAGAGCACGGTCACGGCGATGGCGCCACCGCCCAGCATGACGATAGCAATCATGGTGATCATCACGCGCAGGACCGGACGGTCGCGCCAGGGGCGGAGCGCGGCCAGCCAGGGCGTCAACGCCCCCGCAGCTAGCAGTAGCCCCGCACTGCGCGGCAGATCGGCGTAGACCGTGCCGAGCAGCGCACTGGTGCCGAGCAGCAGGTGCAGCGCGGCTCCCAGGCCGCTGGCGGAGGCCGGGCGGCACCAGCCCAGCAGGGCCACGCCGGCCGCCGCAGCGGACATGATGCCGGTATATTGGCCAAGTTTCGTGCTGTGTGCCAGCACCAGGCATAAGGCCGTGAGCGACAGCGCGGTCCACGCCAGCAGTCCTCCCGCGGCAGCCCGGTGACGGTTCATCCCAGCTTCGGCAAAGGGCGTGGCCGCCGCCCACAGCAGGCCCGCGACCAATAAGGGCCAGGCATCAGCCCACTCAGAATAGTAGCGCCCCGGCCCAACCATGGGGTGCAGGGCCAGCACCACCGCGCCCAGGGCGGCACCACCCATCAGCGACATCGCCCGTCCTGTCGGCGCACGCAGGATCAAGAGCCCAGCCCCAGCCAGGGCCACCCACAGGCAGGCCACCGGGCCATCGCGCCAGGGCGAGTAGATGCCCTCATGCCCTGCCCAGATGGCGATGCCGATGGCGGAGCCCAGGGCCAGGCCCACGCCGGCCCCGCCCAGGCCCCAGCGCCGCGTGCCATTGGCGTGGCCGGCCAGAGTCGCAGCCGCACCGATGACCATGGCCGTGAGCAGGCCGACCAGCATGGGGAGGAGATCAGTCATGGCAGCTTTCAGGCAAGGATGGTCTGACCTGCCGCACGCTTCGCGTGCGGCAGGTCAGACTTTCCACCGCAAACGCTATTTGACGGCTTCAAGGGCCAGGACCACAGCCACGTCCTCACCCAGCGCGCCGGGCATGTAGTTCAGGCCGAAGTCGCTGCGCTTGACCGAGAACGTGGCTTCAAAACCGGCCAGATTCTTCTGCGTCAGGGCATGCACGCCGGTGCCGATCAGGACCACCGGGATGGTGATTTCTTTGCTGATGCCCTTGATGGTCAGGGTGCCGGTCACGTCCCACTTCTTGTCGCCAGCGGGCTTCCATTCCTTGCTGGCAAAGGTCATG
>JBBQTJ010000214.1:0-6155 GCA_038213315.1 Planctomycetota bacterium | reverse complement strand
CCCGTGCGGTCTTCCGGGACTACCTGGGCGGTACGCCGGACGACCTGCCCGAGCGCTACCGCGAGGCCTCGCCGATCACCCATGCGACCACGCGGCGCCCGCCCACCCTGCTGATCTACGGCGGTCGCGACCACCTGGTGGAGCTCCGCTTCGGCGCCGCCCTGGCCGCCGCCCTGCGCACCCAGGGCACCCCCGGCGCTCTGCTTGACATCCCCTGGGCCGAGCACGCCTTCGACCTGCTGCCCCATGGCCTGGGCGGTCAGCTCGCGCTGCACCACCTGGTGCGCTTCCTGCATCTCACGCTCGCGGTCGAGCCGCTGAGCGCTGTTCCTCAGGCCCCCGTCGGGGCGGCACAACAATGATGAATGGTGCAACGATTGGGCATCCTTCGATGCCTGTAAAGCCCACCACGTCATGGGCAGAATGGATATCTGCTCTCCGCCCAACGACAAAGATCACCGGGGTCCGGCCAATCTATACAATTGAAATAGATATAATTACGTTCCGGACTCCGGTCGCCGTAGAAAGCATGCTTATAGGGCTTCCCCTTTCGCAGCACTCCCCGGCACAGATCCGTACTGGCGGGTTTCCCGCATACGGCTCTTCCATCAAGTAGGTACGCATAAGCGCTCGTTTGGATAGGGATGAGTAGTGAGAGCCTGGGGAATGAAGCGGTCGGCAATGTTCCGCATCACGTCCCAGGAGGTTCCGCGTTTGGCTGTTTGGCTGCGGCTGCGCAGGGTGCGCCGCCAAGCCTCGACCACTCTTTGGCGGAAACTGCGGATCGCAAAGAGGTTGCCGGGGACGGCATAATACGCCTACCATCCCCGCACCACCGATGCCAGCCACTTGCCTTGTTCGGCTAGCGGTTGAGATCGTCGCTCCATCAGGGCGTTGCCAGTCTGCTGCAACTTCGCCCCCATGCGCTTTGCTATGGTCGACCGGATCACCGTGAAACGGCCATCTTTCCAGCGCTTTGCGCATCGATGCGTAAAGCCGAGGAAGTTGAACGTCGCTGGTTTGCCCTGATTTTTTTTCCGCCCGATTCGCCATTGCGAATCGTCCGAACTCAATGAGCCGGGTTTTCTCCGGATGCAGTTCCAGCGTGAACTCTGCCAGACGCGCACGCAGTTCGTGCAAGAAACGCTCGGCCGACTGCTGGAACTGAAAACCGACCACGAAATCATCGGCATACCGGACGACTATCACCTCGCCCGTACCCGCATGTTTTCGCCACTCTTTCACCCGCAGGTCGCAGACATAGTGCAGGAAGATGTTCGCCAACAGTGGCGAGATCACTGACCCTTGCAGGGTCCCTACCGTCGTTTTCGACCAGGTGCCGGCCTCGCTGACTCCGGCGCGCAGCCACTTGCGTAGCAAACGCAGGACGCGTGGGTCGGCAATGCGGCGCTCCACACACTGCATCAACATTCCATGATCAATGGAATCGAAGAAACCGCAGATATCCGCATCCACAATCCAGTTCACTTTCCACGCGACGGTTCCCACCCACATCGCGTCCAACGCACAGCAACGTTCCTGACGGCCTCTCGGGGTGACCCTTGCACCGTCCGGCCAGGAAGACGACTCCTCCAGGCATTCCTGAGATCTCCCGGTTCTCGTGCGCAAAGGTTCTTGACGTGCTGCGGTTCTTCGACCCCGCCGGAATGGTCCGTGCCTCGCATTGACGGCACGCCCCATAGTGCTTTCCCGCTATTCACACAGTGTCAGCTTCCGGAATTTTCTTTCGGGGCTCAGTTGCCGCGCCCATCAATGCCCCTGTCAAACGCTTCGAGCGACATCTCACGATGCCGCCCGCATGACTCGGGGTCGTTGCGGATCGCTGCTCCTTCAACGCACAGCTCTTTCATCTGCTCCTTTGAGCCGGTTTATCCCGGCGCACGTGCATCATCTTTTGACACAGTAGACTAGCACTTCCTCCGCCGATCGACCTGCGCAGCGCGCTGGCCATCAGGACATGCATTCGCCCTGGCCCAGCTCATCCAGTGAGAACAGCTTGTCCGCACCGATGTCGCGCAAGTCAGACTCAGCCAGCTGGTCGACGCTGATGGCGCAGATCGGGATGATCCGCTCCTTCAGCTTCGCTTTGGCCGCGGTGGCGGCGGGCTTGTCCAGGCCGGCCCCGGCCTGACGACGCAGCCACGCGGCGAAGGTCTCGTCGCCTAGGCGCTCGGCCTGATACCATTGGGCCAGGGCGCCGACCACGTCGGCAACCTTGCGCGCGGGGATGCGGCAGATCATCGCGCCGAAGTGCAAATCGCGACCCTCGTCGCCGCCGCCGACCATCAGCACGTAATGCGGCACCAGCTTGTCGCCGATCTTGCTCGCGGCGCCTTGCAGGCCGATGGTGCCGATGTGGTGCTGACCGCAGCTGTTGGGGCATCCGCTGATATTGATGCGACTGCCCAGCACGGCGGCGCTGGCGCCCAGGGCTTCCAGTTTGACCTCAAGCTCCTGCGCCAGGTTCTTCGACAAGGTGATGCCCAGCTGGCAGGTGCTGGCGCCGGGGCAGCTGACCACGTCCACCAGGCTGTGCGCCCTGCGCGTATAGCCCAGGGCGTCCAGCTCGCTGTAGAGGGCGCCCAGCTGATCGATCGGCACGCGGCGGAAGACGAAGTTCTGGTCGTTGGTGGCGCGCAGGTCGCCGGCGGTGAAACGCTCGGCGACCTCGGCCAGGGCACGCATGCGCGCCGCCGGCAGATCGCCGCGGTGGATGCACACCGACACCACCGCCAAGCCAGCCTCGCGGTGCGAGCGCACATTGGCCTCGCGCCAGGCACCCTCGGCGCCGCTGGCGGCGGGGATCGGCGTGGGCGCGGCGGCGGGCAGCAGGTCAGGCAACTCACGGCCAGTGATGCCCTCGGCCTTGACCTCGACCAGCTTCTCGGCGACCAGCAGCTTGAAGCCCTCAGGGCCCTTGTCCTTCAGCACGAACTTAAGCCGCGCGCGGGCGCGGTTCTGGCGGTCGCCGTACTGGTGGTGCACGCGCAAAATCGCCTCGCACAGCGGGATCAGCTCGGACTTGGGCAGAAACTCGTAGAGCGTCACCGGGGCGATGGGGGCCGCGCCCAGGCCACCAGCGGCGCGCACGCGGAAGCCCTGCCGGCCGTCCTGCACCACCGCGGTGATGCCGATGTCCTGGATGTTGATCTGCTGCAAAGGATCGCGGTCATGGCCGCTGAAGGCGATCTTGAACTTGCGGGGTAGGGTGGACGACCGGGGGCCGCGCAGGAAATACTGGAACACCGCTTCGGCATAGGGATCGGTGGCGAAGGGCTCATACGGCAGGGTACCCGCATTGGGCGAGCCGACCACGGCGCGCACCGCATTGCCGCAGGCTTCGCGCGTGGTCAGGCCCACCGCTTCCAAACGCCGCAGCAGCGCGGGCGTGTGGTCGAGCTGCACATAGTGGAACTGGATCGCCTGCCGCGTGGTGATGTGGCTGATGCCGTTCGAGTATTCCTCGCTGACATCACCCAGAACGCGCAGCTGGGCGGGCGTGACCTTGCCGTACTTCAGCTTGATGCGCACCATCTGGTTGGTGCCGCCCTGGCGCTGGCCATAGACGCCGTGGACCAGGCGGAAGGGTTTGAAAATCTTGTCGGGGTCGATCGCGCCCGCATGCAAAGCGGCGACAGTATCCGTGTATTTGGCCAGTTCGGCTTCGACGATGGGGTCTAGGGCGGTGCTCATGAATCCTCCGGTTCGTTCAAGAGTCTAACACGCCGGCGTGGCCTGCTGCATAGATCCGCATTCTGCCCGGTATGCAGTGCGAACATACGTACATCGCCGGCAATCCGTAATGCGTATGGATGTCATCATGACCGTGTCCGTGCCCGCCATCCGGATCCTGCGAGCTAATGCCGCACCGGTCAGAACCGTGGGTGCGTACGTCCTGTATTGGATGACCGCAGCCCGTCGTCGACACGCCAATCCGGCCCTGGAACGCGCGGTAGAATGGGCGGTCGAGCTGGGTCGGCCGCTGGTGGTCCTTGAAGCTCTGCGCCTTGATTACCCCTGGGCCAGCCTGCGTCTGCATCGCTTCGTGTGCGAAGGCATGCGCGCCAATGCGGCGGACTTCAACGACAGTGGCGTGGCGTATATGCCCTATGTGGAGCCGTGGAGCGCAGCGGGCAAAGGCCTGCTGGCCGCCCTGGCTGAACAAGCCTGCGTGGTGGTGGGCGACCAGTTCCCCTCCTTCTTCTTACCGCGCATGGTGGCGGCTGCCGTGGCGCGCCTGCCGGTGGCCTGCGAATTGGTGGATGGCAATGGCGTGATGCCCTTGGCCGCAGTGCCGAAGGCGTTTGAGCGGGCGGTGGACTACCGCCGCTTCTGGCAGGGCCACCTGCTGCCCCATCTGCTGGCTACCCCCGCACCCGATCCGTTGGCCCAGCCGGCCCTCCCGCGTGGAGCGCACATTCGGCCGGCGGTGCTGGCGCGCTGGCCGGCAGCAGATCTCGATGAGCTGCTTGATCGCGGTGGCCTCGCCCGGCTCGCCATCGACCAGACCGTGGGACTAGGCTGGTGCCACGGCGGTGCCGCGGCGGGCCGCACCGCGCTGGCCGGATTCCTCACCCGCGTGTCCAGCTATCGTGAAGACACCCGCGATGCCACGCGGGAGACCAGCGGCCTGGCTCCTTATCTCCACTTTGGCCATCTGTCAGCCCATCAGACCGTGCATGCGCTGCTGACCCACGAAGACTGGGATCCCGGCACCTGGGCCGCACGCCCCAGCGCCTCCCGCGAAGGCTGGTGGCACCTCAGCCCGGACGCCGAAGCCGTACTCGACCAATTGGTCACTTGGCGCGAACTCGGCTATGCGTGGTGCCACTTTCGCCCCGACCACGACTCCTGGTCAGCTCTGCCCGCCTGGGCGCGCACCACCCTTGAACTGCACAGCGCCGATCCCCGCCCGGTGCTCTACACCCCAGCTCAGCTGGAAGCCGCCACCACCCACGACCCGCTGTGGAACGCCGCCCAACGCCAGTTGATCCGCGAAGGCCGCATCCACACCTACCTGCGCATGCTGTGGGGAAAAAAGATTCTGGAGTGGAGCCCGACCCCGCAGGACGCCCTCGCGCTGTGCTTCCACCTCAACAACAAGTACGCCCTGGACGGCCGCAACCCCAACAGCGCCACCGGCATCACCTGGGTCTTCGGCGCCCACGACCGCCCCTGGGCCCCACAACGCCCGATCTTCGGCTCCATCCGCTACATGTCCTCCGCCTCCGCCATGACCAAAGTGGACGGGAAAGGCTACCTCAAGAAGTACGGCGCAGAAGCCGCCAGGCAGCTGAAAATTTTCTGAATGTTCCGGAAGAGGCGTGCTCCAGCTCGCCCAGTGGCAATCAGGTCGCCGCCGAGCAGCAGCGAATAGCGATCGTTTGTGCCACCGCCTAGGCGAGCAGGAGCTCGCCTCTCCCAGGAACAACCGATCACTACATACGATGCCTAGCCGCTATCTCTCAGTGGCAATTCATCGAGATCCCCTGGGAAAGGCGAGCTCCAGCTCGCCTAGTGGCAATCCCCTGGGAGAGGCGAGCTCCAGCTCGCCTAGTGGCAATCCGCTAAGCCATCCGGAAAGCAATCCGCTAGCCAACCCTCACCGCACCGCCGCCAACAACCCCACCAAACTCATCCCATCCCGCGGACGCAGCCCCTCTGGCATGTGGGCAGTGGCACTCGTCCAATCCTTATCCGCCAACACCCGCCGCCACTCCGCATGGCTCAGCCCAGCAAGCGGATCACCTTGCTCAGTGAGCAGATCATCCAACGCGCGCCCTGGATCTTCCTTTGCGATGGCCAGCAGCTCAACCATGCGCTCGCCATCATCCTGCGCCTCCCCCAGATGTTGCAGCACGGTGGCAACCCACCCGGGCGAAGCCTCGCGGGCCAGGTCATAGGCCATGACGCCCAAGAGCACATCGGCGCGACGGGCGGCGCTGAGACCGATGAGCAGTTCCAGGCGGGCGCGGGCGCTGGGCGCGGCGCGGTATTCGCTGAGTAGGGCCACGCGGCCCAAATCTTCGCCATGGCGCAGCAGGCTCTTCCAAATCGCCGCGCGAACCAGCGGCTCGTGGTCGTCCATCAGGCCACGCAGGGCCGCGATGCTGCTGGCCTCGCGCAGAAAACCG
>JBBQTJ010000213.1:0-6161 GCA_038213315.1 Planctomycetota bacterium | reverse complement strand
ACCGACCTCCGCTCGCAGGCCCAGGTGTTCAAGGCGCTCGGCCATCCGGCGCGTCTCCAGATGGTCATGGCGGTGGCCGATGGCGAACAGTGCGTCTGCGAACTGACCGACCTGGTCGGCCTCGACATGTCCACCATCTCGAAGCATCTCTCGGTGCTGACCGCAGCGGGCGTGCTGGTGAGTGAGAAACGGGCCAACAAGGTGTTCTACCGGCTGCGCACGCCCTGCGTGACCAAGGTCTTCTCGTGCCTCCAAGAGGTCCAGGCCGCGTCCGACCGGGATTCGTCGGCGTGCTGCCGCTGAGGATTTCATCATGGAAACGTACTTGGCCGATCGGCAAAATACCCATGTAGAGCCTCAAGCAACAAGGTCGCCACGGATCCGCGTGCTCCTGGGTATCCTCGGGTTGAGCGTCTGGGTTTTGGTCTACCAGCATCTGGCTGAGGCTGCGCATTGGCTGACCTATACCGTGATGGGTTTGGCCTTTGGCTCCCATCTGTCTGCGGCGACCGAGTTCTTCTTGTTCGAGGTCCCCAAGGTCCTCCTGCTGCTGGTCCTCGTCGTGTTCGGTGTCGGCGTGATCCGCTCGTTCTTCACCCCCGAGCGTACCCGGGCGATGCTCGCCGGCCGGCGAGAATCGGTTGGCAACGTGCTAGCCGCGCTGCTGGGCGTGGTCACCCCGTTCTGCTCCTGCTCGGCGGTGCCACTGTTCATCGGCTTCGTCACCGCCGGCGTGCCGCTGGGCGTGACCTTCTCCTTCCTCATCGCCGCGCCGCTGGTCAACGAGGTCGCCCTGGTCCTGCTGTGGGACCTCTTCGGCTGGAAAGTCGCGGCGCTTTACCTGGGGACGGGCCTCGCAATCGCCATGGTCGCCGGCTGGATCATCGGCCGGCTCAAACTGGAGCGCTGGGTCGAGCCCTGGGTCTACGCCGTCCAGGGCGGCCCAACGGTGGAGACCGGCGCGATCACCTGGGGTGATCGCGGGCAGGCTGGAGTGGACGCGGTGCGCGAAATCGTCGGCAAGGTCTGGCTGTATGTGATCCTCGGCATCGCCGTGGGCGCCGGTATCCACGGCTGGGTGCCGGAGGGCTTCTTGGCCTCGTTCATGGGCGAAGACGCCTGGTGGTCGGTCCCAGCGGCAGTGCTGCTGGGTGTGCCCATGTACGCGAACGCGGTCGGCATCATCCCGATTGTTCAGGCCCTGCTCGAAAAGGGCGCGGCGCTCGGCACCGTTCTGGCCTTCATGATGGCGGTGATCGGCCTGTCACTGCCCGAGGCCGTGATCCTTCGTAAGGTGCTGACCATGCGCCTCATCCTGGTATTCTTCGGCGTGGTGGCGGTGGGCATCGTCATCGTCGGCTACGTCTTCAACCTCGTCATCCCTACAGGAGTCATCCACCCATGAAACAGATCAAGATCCTCGGCTCTGGCTGCGCCAAATGCAAAAGGCTGGCTGAGTATGCCGAACTCGCCGCCAAGGAACTCGGTCAGCCCTACGAGTTGGCGAAGATCACCGACATCACCCAGATCATGGGGTTTAGCGTGATGAGCACGCCGGCCCTGGTCATCGACGGTCAGGTGAAGTCGGTCGGCAAGAGCCTGTCCGTTGCCGAGATCAAAGTCCTGCTCGCCTGACCCATCAGCCCCAATCTTCCACGGAGGTTTCCTTGGCCTGCTCCACGGCTCCCAACCTTATCTTCTCCTGCTCGGAATGCTGCGACTGCGGCGCCGTGGCGGCCAGGGGGCAGGATGCCCTCACCAAGGCCGGCTGACATGGTCAAGAACATCATCACGGCCATGCTGCTCGGATTTGTCGTCGTTGCTGTGGTAACGGTCGCTCTGCGCAGCCGCGGCACGGCAACGACGACTGACGCGCAGGCCACGACTCCGGCGACAACCACCCCATCAGCAACAGTGGCGACGAGCGCCTCCGTGTTGCCAGCCGTGGCCATGCCCCGGCTGGTCGCCTTTTATTTCCACGGCACCAAGCGCTGCCAATCCTGCAAAAGCATCGAGCGCCTGACCCGCGAAGCCTTGCAGGCTGCGGTCGATGCCGGCCAGGTCGAGATCCGCTCGGTGAACGTCGACGAGGCCGCCAACGCGCATTACGCCGAGGATTTTCAGCTCACCATGCGCACGGTGGTATTGGCCGAAGAGACAGGCGGTAAGGCAAACCGCTGGACTCGCCTGGACGAGTGCTGGGATCGCTTCGGGGATCCGGCCGACTTCACCGCCTATGTGCAGCGCAGCCTAGCGACCTTTCGCGATAGCGCGCCGGCTGCTCCATGACCGGTGGCTGGTTCGCCGCCATGGGCTTGGCGGCTTGGTTCGGAATCCTGACCGCCATCAGTCCGTGCCCGCTGGCGACGAACATCGCCGCCATCGGGTTTCTCGGCAGGAAGGTTGCCAGCCCGCGGGCCGTCCTGCTGGCGGGCCTGCTCTATACGATCGGACGCTCTGTTGCCTACCTGGGCGTGGCTATCATTGCCGTGTGGGGCCTGACCTCGCTGCCGGCGCTCGCACACTTCTTACAAGGCGGGTTCAACACCATCCTCGGGCCGATCCTGATCGTGGTCGGCATGCTGCTGACTGGTCTCATCGAACTGCCTTGGTCATTGTCGCTCACCGGGGACAGCCTCCAGGAACGGGTCAGTGCCGGTTGGTGGTGGCCCTTGCTGCTGGGGCTCCTGTTCGCGCTGTCGTTCTGTCCGCTCAGTGCGGCACTGTTCTTCGGCAGCCTAGTGCCCCTGGCAGTGAAAGCCGGATCGCCGGTTGCGGTTCCACTGGTGTACGGGATCGCCACCGCAATCCCGGTCGTGGTCGTGGCCATCATCATCGCCTTCTCGGCCGGGTCTCTGGGCCGGGCCTATAACGCCATCCAGCATTTCGCCTGGTGGGCGCAGCGTATCACCGGCGGGATTTTTATTCTCGTCGGCATCTACTGGTCATTGGTGTACGTGTTTGGGATCAGTCTGGGTTTCTGACCGCAGGTGGTTCGAAGCCTGCCTGGGACGTCCGTTTCAAGGAATGTCCAAGCGACTG
Organism: Planctomycetota bacterium; assembly: GCA_038213315.1. GTDB lineage: Bacteria > Planctomycetota > UBA11346 > UBA11346 > UBA11346 > JBBQTJ01. The sequence goes on along the minus strand of JBBQTJ010000213.1, from coordinate 3,119 downwards.
CCGCATGCCATTGCGGTAACGCGGTCCCCCAGGCGTTCCATGAGTTCGCTCTCGGCCAGGGCGCCAGTGCAGTGACCGATGGCGCAGCGACCGAGATTCTGCTGGCACAGGTAATCGCCCACCTTGCCGATGGCAGCGGGTTCAGCAGATCCGAGATGGAACCCGCCAGCCACCAAGGCGAACGGTACGCCAGGGCGGATGCCGGCGATGAAGTCGAGGGTGTTGGCGACGCCAGCATGAGCGCACCCGCAGACCACCGCCATGCCGTGCCTGGTATCCACCACCACCGCCTGATCGTCAGCGAGCGGATCGGGGAGACGCCCCTCGGGATCCAGGACCAGATGCGCTTCGCAGACGGCGGGATGAAGACGGGGAATGGCTCCCGTTGCCCAGATGCCCGGCACGACACAGGTCGGTTGCGCCGATGGCACCACGGTGATGCCAGGGCCTGACAGCACCGCTTGGCTGGCTGCCGGCATGCCGATGGAGCGTGCCGTTCCGGTCCGACGGCTGTACCGGGTGCGGGTTGCCGCCGGATGCATGACGAGGGTGAGGGAACGACCGCGGCGGGCGGCCACCACGGCGGGCAGGCCGCCGCTGTGGTCATCGTGCCCATGGCTGAGCACCACGGCTTCGACCCGGCCAAGATCCAGACCGAGGACCCTGGCATTGCTGGCCAGCAAGTCGGCATCGGGACCAGTGTCCACCAGGACCACAATCTCGCCGACCTCCAGCCAGGCGGCGAAACCGTGCGCGGCAGCGCAGCCATGGCCGGGCCGATTCTCGACCAGCACGATGAGGCGCAGGCCGGGCACGGTGTCGTAGGATGGCCAGCGACGGCCGATGGAGCAGGCGCACCCAAGGCTCATGACGGATCTCCTGACGGATCTGGGTGCATTAGAAGACTCCTAAGCGTGGTTCGACCGGCAACACTGGGCCGTGGTCCAGAATCAGCCGCCCATCCAGATGATCGATCTCGTGTTGATGGCGAGCCACCCTGGCGCCTGCGGACTGCAATAGGCGCAACCAGGGTGGGCCTGGGCCCGGGCCTGGGCGAGCATGGTCGGCCGGCTACCAGACATGGGCGGCTTTCAACGGGACGGCGCAGCCTGCCCGGCCAGCCCGCAGGGCGTCGAACATGGCCAACATGTTGTCGACTGGCGGTGCGGCCTCCGGATTGTATCGGATGAGACCACAGGTGACGCCCTCAGGATCAACAAACAGAGACGCCGTCTGCAATCGGCCATCGGCACGCCGCATCCCAAAGCCATCGGCAACACGCCCGTCGGGATCGGCAATGACCATCAGATCCCCGTGACCATCACGACCATCCGCCATGGCCCCGATCAAGGCCGCTTCGGCCTCGGCTTCGTCCACCAGGATCACGGTCAACGCACCACGTTTGCCGATGGCGGCACTAGCCTGGACCAGGGCGGTCATGTCCCGGCAACGGTGGTCGCCGCGGGGCAGGCTGGCGACCACCAGCCAACGCCCCGCCACATCGGCATTGGTGACCTGCGTCGAACGCCAGCGGGCCTGGAAGGCCGGCATGGGTCGCCCGAGCACGCACCCTGGGGAGGCGGTGCCCTCAGCCATGCGCACCACCCGGCGCAGGCTGATCGCAGCAGGCGCGTTCGGGTACGGTTGCGGCCACCAACTTCGCCACCTTCTCACCCGACAGCAGCATGCCGCCGAAGATCGGCCCCATGCGCGGGCCGCCGAAGGTGGCGCAGACCGCCATGCCGGCGACGTAAAGGCCAGGCATCACCTGGGCGGTGCGCTCGACCACGAAAAGTTCTCCGGCGGCGGCATGCATGGGCTGCTCGCCGGCCAGGGACACCTCGGGCGGCAGCAGGTGCCGCTTGCGGAGCTTCTCGACCACCGCCGCCTCGTGCCCGGTGGTGTCGATCACCGCTTTGGAACGGAACACGATGGGATCCACCGGCAGCGCGTCGCCGATGCGGGTCCGGTTGACCACCAAGCCGTCTACGACACCAGCACGCATGCAGACGTCCTCCATGAAGGTGAGGTTGAGCAGGATTGCGCCGGACTGAACCGCAGTGCTGATCAGGGCGCTGGCCAAGGCGATGGCATCGACGGTGTAAAGATCATGATCGACCTGGAATGGCTTCAGGCCGATGGCGGTCAATAGATGCTTGGCCTCCTCCTGCACCACGACGTCGTTCATTGCCATGCCGCCGCCCCAGATGCCGCCACCGGGCGACAACTGCTTCTCGATGATGACGACCCGGCGGTGGTGCGTCGCCAGATGCGCCGCGGCAACCAAGCCGGCAGGGCCGCCGCCGACGATGAGCACGTCGCTATCGAGGCAGCTCGACATTTTCCGGTGATGGGCGTCGAGGATGGCGCGGGAGATGGTGAGTTCGTCGATGGGCATGGGTTTCCGTTCAGGCTTTGAAGAAGAGCTTGCAAAAGTAGTGCCCGGCCCCGCCGATCTCGGCGTCCGGGGTCGGACAAGGGCAGGTGATGTCGCCGCCCTTCACCGCCGGTTTGTGCTTCTGCTTGCAGGGGCAGAGCCACTCCCCGACCGTTTCGAAGTTCTTGGCCATCAGGCCGACGACCTTCTCGACCCGGGTGGCGTCGGGGTTGAGCTTCAGGCCGCATTGGGTGGCGAACTGTTGCAGGCGGTGGAGGTTGGTCTGGTAGGTGTCCATGGTGGGTTCCTGGGTCATACGTAGAGGTCGCGGGCGGTGCCGGAGACGGTGCGCACGCTGTCGGCGATGAAGCCGGCGTCGTAGTCCGGGTGCTCGCCATAGACCAGGACCAGGCGCTTGTGGCCCTGGTCCTCAAGCGCCTCGACCTGCCGCACCAGTTCGTCATGGTCAAGGGTGCGGCGGACAGCAGCGTCATTGGTCGAGCGGAAGCCGCAGTAGGCGCAGTCGTTGACGCATTTGTTGCCGATGTATAGCGGTGCGAACAGCACGATGCGGTTGCCGTAGACCTCGCGCTTCAGGCGACGGGCGGCGTCGTGGATCGCGGCGATCAGGTCCGGATCCCGCACCAGGCAGAGCCGAGCCGTCTGCGCGACCGTCAGCGGTTCCTTGGCCAGCGAACGGGCCAGCAGGTCGGCCACCTCGGCTCGATCGGGGACGGGCTGC
>JBBQTJ010000212.1:0-6188 GCA_038213315.1 Planctomycetota bacterium | reverse complement strand
CAGCCAAGGGCAGGACGACGGTGAACACCGCGCCGCCTGCGGGATGGTTGGCGGCGGCAATAGTCCCCTGCATCAGGCCGACCAGGCGGCGGCTGATCATCAGCCCCAGGCCCGTCCCGCCACACTGGCGCGTAGTCGAGGCATCGCCCTGGCTGAAGGCTTGGAACAGTTTTGGCAGCAACTCGACCGGGATGCCGCGCCCGCTGTCATGCACCACGATGGTGAGGGCGTCAGACCACGCGCAGCTGACCACGATCCGCCCACCGGGGCTGAACTTCACCGCATTGCCGATGAGATTGGTCAACACCTGCCGCACCCGCAAGGGATCGCCCAGGAAGCGTGGCGGGGCCCCGGGCTGCACGTCCACCACCAGTTCGATGCGGGCCGCGGATAACTGGGCCCGGAACAGATCGGCCACCGACCACACCACCGTATCCAGGGCGAAGGGGATGTGCTCCAGCTCAAGATGGCCGGCCTCGATCTTCGAGAAGTCGAGGACATCGTTGATCACCGTCAGCAAGGCTCGCGCCGAATCCTGGATGGTGCGACCCCAATCGCGCTGCTCGGCCGTCAACTGGGTGCCAAGCAGCAGATCGGCCATGCCCACGACCCCGTTCATCGGGGTGCGGATCTCGTGACTCATGTTGGCCAGGAACTGGGATTTTGCCTGATTGGCCGCATCGGCCGTGTCCTTGGCGACCAGCATGGTCGCGTTGGCTTGCTGCAGCAGGCCGCGCGCGCCCTGCTCGGCGGTGATCAGGGCCGCGATGGCCTGCGCCAACTGAGCCACCTCGTCATCACCGTGCAGCGGCATGTGCGCAGGATCCCCACCCGCGCGAACCATGGTGGCCAAACGGCTCAGGCGGCGCAACGCGAAATGATCAAGAGCCCACAGGGCCAGAATGGTCACCACCAGGGCGGACAGGGCGGCGTCCAGGGTCATGAGCATCAGCAGCCCCTGCAGGCGGGCGTGCAGGGCCCGCGGCCCCTGGGCCATTGCCACCGCCACCGGCTTGCCATCCAGGCCATCCAGGCGCAGCGCGACGCGCAGGTCCCCGTCCTGGCCCAGGACCATGGTGGGCGGACCCGTCCGCGTCAGGCCCAACGGCAGCTCGACTCCATTGACCGCGATGAGCCCCGTGGTGGTGCTGGTCTCGACGCCGACCGTGCTCAGCGCGGCGGACTCCAGCACCCGACCGACCACGATAAGCCCTTGGGCTGGACCGGCAGCATCACTGGTGCGCACCGGGCCAGCGGCAACGGCCCACACCGTGCCGCCGGCATCCCGGACCAGGCCTGCGACTGGGGCGACCTGGCCCTGTCGCAGCCGGGCTACCGCCGCGGGCGGCCCATCTAGGGGCGAGTGCGTACGCTGGGCAGTGATGTGAGTCGAACTGACCAGGCGCCCGTCGGCATTGTAGAAGCCAAGCCAATCCCCCACCACGCTGGCCAGGACCACTTCTTTCTCGATGAAATCGTGGCTGCGGCCGCTGACGTGGTCGGCGGCCGCATCCCAACGTCCCCAGTCGCTGGCGAACGATGCACAGCCAGCGGTCAGCGCCGTCACCGGTCGCCCCAGGGCGGCGGCCAGATGCTGGCCCTCGCGCTGCTCGAAGTGGTTGATCTCCCGCTTGGCGATGTGGTTCGCCACCGCCAGGAAGCCGATGGTCAGCAACAGGCCGGTGCCAAGGAACAGCACCACCACCTTCCGCCGAAGGCTGCCACCGATCCACCACGTGACGCCGAACATCAGGTCCCCGCCTCGGCGCCCAGGGTGAGCAGGCCGTGGGCGATGCCCGACAAGGGCAGGATGCGTTCGGCCGCACCCAGGGCGATGGCCTCTTTGGGCATGCCGAAGACCACGCTGCTGGCTTCGTCCTGGGCGATGGTGCGGGCCCCGGCGTCGCGCATCTCCTTCAGGCCATCGGCCCCGTCCCGGCCCATGCCCGTCAGGATGATGCCCACGGCATTGCGGCCCGCGTATTGGGCGACCGACTTGAACAGCACGTTCACCGCCGGCTTGTGCAGCCCGATGCGCGGGCCGTCACGCAGCCCGACGCGATAGACCGCGCCATAGCGCTCCAGCACCATATGCCGATCACCAGGGGCGATCAGCACCCGGCCGGGCGATACCGTGTCCCCCTCTTCCGCCTCTTTGACGTCGAGAGCGCAGAGCTTGTCCAAGCGGTCAGCGAAGGCGCGGGTGAAGCCGGCCGGCATGTGCTGCACGATGACGATGCCGGGCGCAGTGGCGGGCAGCGCGGTAAGGATCTCTTGCAGGGCCATGGTGCCGCCGGTGGAACTGCCGATGGCCACCACGCAGTGGGTGGTGCGCGCTAGGCTCAGGCGCGCCGGCGGGGCCACATTGCGCCGCACGCCCACTGCGACGCGGGCGATGGCTTTCAGGCGCGCCGCCAGCTCGGGCACCAGCTCACCGACCGAATAGGCTGCACCGGGCTTGCTCATCACCTCAAGCGCGCCGGCTTCAAGCGCCTCCAGGGCCAAGGCGCCACCGGCTGCCGTCAGCGACGACACCACCACGGTCGGGATGGGCATCAGCTCCATCACCTTGCGCAGGAAGGTGACGCCATCCATGCGCGGCATTTCGATATCCAGGGTCATCACGTCGGGCCGCTCGCGCACCAGCATATCCCGCGCCACAAACGGATCCTGGGCCACGCCCACCACCAGCAGCTCGGGATCCTTGGCCAGTTCCCGGGCCAGCACCTGCCGCACCACGGCAGAGTCGTCGACAATCAGCACGCGAACGGGCATTGCTTGAGTTTCGAGTTTCGAGGGAAGAGGGGAGAGCATACCTCAGGAATCCCTCCCCTACGAGAACCTCTCTCCCGCCCAGCCGCTCCAAACTCGAAACTCAAAACTCGAAACTACCGCCGATACACCGCCGGCCGCACCGTGGTGAGACTATGCGGCAGACCTGACAGACTTTCCGCAGCACCAATTGCCAACAGGCCACCGGGGGTCAGCAGCCCCGCTAAGGCGGTGACCAAGCGGGAGCGGACGTCCTGGTCGAAATAGATCATCACATTGCGGCAGAGGATCGCGTCAAAGGGCCCCTTCATCGGAAAGGGCTGTTGGTTGAGATTGAGGCGGTTGAAGGTGATCAGGGCGCGCAGCCGTGGGTCGATCTGGATGGTGTCTGCGCCGTGGGGCTGCAGATAGCGATGCAAGGCCGCCGGGATGCGCGTCCGGCATTCAGCGGGATAGATGCCGGCACGACAACGCTCCAGCACGCGGGTGCTGATATCGGTGGCAAGCATGGCCAGGTCCACGGCGCGGCCTTTGGCGGCATCGTCGAACAGCATGGCCAGGCTGTAGGGCTCTTCGCCAGTACTGCTGGCGGCACACCAGATGCGAAAGCGTGTCTGGCCCGCCGCCAGACGCTGCCGGAACAAATCGACCACCGCCAGCAGCGCACTTTCCTCGCGGAAGAAGCTGGTGGTATTGGTGCTGATGGCATCAAGCAGCAGCACCAGTTCATCTTCAGCCCCCGGCCCCGAGAGGTGCTTGAGGTAGGCCCGTGCGTCGGTCAGGCCAAGCGCGCGCAGGCGCTGCGACAGGCGCGCCGACACCAAGGCCACCTTGCTGTCGGCGATGGCGATGCCGGCCCGCTGGTGCACCAACGCGCGCACGGCATTGAAGACCGCAGGATCCAGGGCCGCATCCATCAGTGTTGGCAGAGCATGCTCATGCGCTGCCCTCCCGTCCGGTCACCACCCGATCCAGATCGCCGACCACCTTGGCAACGCTGTCCGCCTGGGCATTCAGCTCCTCGCTGCTGGCCGCGCTTTCCTCGGCAGCGGCGGCGTTGTGTTGGGTGACCTCGTCCATCTTCGAGATCGCCGCGCTGAGGGCGGCGACGGATTTGGCCTGCTCGTCGGTGGCGGCGCTGACCTCGCCCATCAAGGCGGTGACCTTCTCGGCCGCACCAGCGGTCTGGCTGAAGGCCTCGTTGACCTCCTTGCCCACGGCGGTGCGCAGGAAGTCCTCCATAGCGGTGGTCGCGGCCATGACCCGGTCGGCAGCCTGGCGCGCCTCGGCCATGCGCGCGCCGCTGTTCTTGACCTCTTCCGCGCTGCGGCTGGCGAGGCTGCGCACCTCGTCGGCGACCACGGCGAAGCCCATGCCGGCTTCTCCGGCACGAGCCGCCTCCACCGCCGCATTCAGCGCCAGCAGATTGGTCTGGAAGGCGATCTCATCGATGGTCTCGACGATGGCGGCGGTCTGATCGGTGGCGGTGCGGATGGCCAACACTGCCTGTTTCAGCTCGGCGACCTGGGCGTCGACCTGCTTGGCGATGGCCTGGGCGCGCACCACGCCGTCGCGGGCGGTGCCGCTGCTTTGGCGGGCCAGGACATCGGCCTGGCGGGCGTGATCGGCGTTGCCCTTGGTACGGTCTGCCAGTTCGGCGATCGAGCTGGTGGCCTCCTCCAGACTGGCGGCCTGCTGGCTGGCGCCCTGGGCGATGGTCTGGCTGAGCTGGCTGGCCTGGTCGGCGGCGCTGCTGGTCTGCGTCGCGCCCTCTTTGAGCTGGTCGCACAGGCGGCGGATCGGCCGCTCGACCTGGCTGGTGACGGTCCAGGCGTAGATGCCGGCGCCGACCAGCAGGCCCAGCAGGGTCAGCCCGCCGGCCCACAGCAGCAGGCCCTGGCGCTGGGCGTCGGCTGCATCCATGTTCAGGGTGATGGCGAAGGCGCCGCGCACCTCGCCCTCCTTCCAACCCTCCATCGGTCCGCCGGTGATGTCGGTGCCGTCGGTGGTGCCCCAGATATTGTGCTCGGGGTTCTTGGCGTCGCCATGGCAGTGCAGGCAGGAACTGGTCAGCTTGATCGGACGGAAGTAGCGCACCGAGTTGATCGACTCGTCGACGTAAGTGTGCTCGGGCGCGGTCTCCAGCAGCGTGAGGACCTTAGCCTCCTCCGCGGTCGCCTCGTTGTCAGGATTGCGCGCCCCGACCTTGGGCGCCTTGAAGGTGTAGCCCCCTTCCTTTTCGCCCATCTTGGCAGCCTCCAGGGCCGAGATCACCGGCACGGCTTCCATGATCTTGAAGCGGGCCGCGGCCTTGGCCTGGGGACTAGCCTTGCCCTCGTCGGCCCAGCGCTTCAGCAGGTCGGCGGTGAACACACCGCGCTCCCACTTATGGTCCATGGTGACGCGGGTGTTCTCGGCAGTGATGGCCACCGCCCGGGCCCGATTGATCATCGCCTGCAGATCCTGCCCATAGCTGAACCAGGCGAAGCCGGCGAACAGGCCGCCCAGCAGCACCATCGGCACGGCGGTGCCGAGGATGACGAGTTTGGTGCGGAGGGAGAGGCTGGCCATGTGGTGCTCGTGCAGGATCAGAATTTGGAGAAGTTACCCTGGTGGTCGCCCTTACCCGCGTGCCGGGCCTCGTCATCGGTGAGGGGCAGCAGGTCCTCGGGGCGATTGGTACCGGCGGGCTTAACGGCTGGCCGCTGCGGCAGATGCTGGGTGGTCTTCAGCGCCGACGCCGGCTTCAGGGCCTGGGTGGTCTTGAGCGTCGGCTTCAGGGACTGCGTGGTTTTCGTCGCGGGAGCCATCGCCGTGGCGGTGCGCACTTCCCGATGGGCAGGTGGCATTTCGGCTTCGACCTCGGCGGCTTGGCCGTGCACCAAGTGCAGCAGGTCGCCGACCTGGCCGCGCATCGCCTCGCTTTGAGCGGTCAGCTCTTCGCTGCTGGCAGCGGTCTCTTCGGCGTTGGCGGCGTTGGCTTGGGTGACCTGGTCCATGGAAGCCACTGCGGCATTGATCTGTTGCAGGCCCTTGGCCTGCTCGTCGCTGCCGGCGCTGACCTCGGCCATCAACTGCATGACCTTCTGGCTGCTGCCCACCGTTTCGCGGAAGCGCCCGACCAGATCCTGGGCCAAGGCCTGGGCCAGGTAGGCCTCCAGGGCGGTACTGACGCTGGCCACCTGCCGGGCGGATTCCTCGGCCTGCTTCATCAGCGCGGTGCTGTTGCGCGCCTCCTCGGCGCTGCGCTGGGCCAGGCTGCGCACCTCGTCGGCGACCACGGCGAAACCCATGCCCGCCTCGCCGGCGCGGGCCGCCTCGACGGCTGCGTTCAGCGCCAGCAGGTTGGTCTGGAAGGCGATCTCGTCGATGGTCTCGACCACGGTGGCAGTCTGCGCAGTGGCCTTGCCGATGGC
>JBBQTJ010000211.1:0-6194 GCA_038213315.1 Planctomycetota bacterium | reverse complement strand
GCGTCGGCGGTCGACAGCCGCGTTCCGGCGTTAGGCTGCAGCCATGCCCGTCACCCCTGTGTCCCCGTCCCGTCAGCGTCTGCCCGAGTGGTTCAAGCGCAGCCTGCCTGCCAGTGGGGTGTCCGCCGAGAGCGATGCGGTGGTGCGTAAGCATGGGCTGGTGACGGTGTGCGAAGAGGCCGCCTGCCCGAATCGGCAGGAATGTTGGTCGAAAAAAGCGGTCACCTTCATGCTGATGGGCGATGAGTGCACCCGCACCTGCACCTTCTGCGACGTGAAGTACAGCAAGTCGCCCAAGCCGCTGGATGCGGCCGAGCCGGGCAAGGTGGCCGCGGCCACGGCAGAGCTTGGGCTGCGCATGGTGGTGGTCACCAGCGTCAACCGGGATGAGTTGGCGGACGGCGGTGCGGCGCATTTCGCTGCCACCATCGCGGCGATCAGACAGCAGTCGCCGGGGTCGTTGATCGAGGTCTTGACCCCTGATTTCCGCGGTAACGAGGCGGCCATCGATGCGGTGATCGCGGCGCGCCCGGACGTCTACAACCATAATCTTGAGACTGTCGCCCGGCTCTACCCCCAGGTCCGCCCCCAGGCCCGGTATCAGCGCAGCCTGGCCCTGCTGAAGCGGGTGAAGGAGCGCGGCGACGGCATCTGGACCAAGAGCGGCATCATGGTCGGCCTGGGCGAGACCGACGATGAGGTGCGCTGGCTGATGGACGATCTGCGCGCCCAGGGCGTGGGCATCATGACCATCGGACAATATCTGCGGCCCAGCCTGGAGCACCACGACATCATCCGCTTCGTCACGCCGGAACAGTTCGGTAGGTACGAGGAATGGGGCAAAGCCGCCGGTTTCGCCCATGTCGCTGCCGGACCCTACGTGCGGTCATCCTATTTCGCAGAAGAGGTGCTGGCGGGGGCGATGACGTTGGGAGAGGCGCGCTAGCGGTGCCACCGGCGCACTGCCCGCGTCACGGAAAAAGCTACGTTCAGCGATAGCGTCGGCGCCGACGTATTACGCGCCGTGGCTTCATGGTGCGAGCACGCACCCCTGAGCCGACGCTGGCGATGAGTGCCTCGGCGAAGGCCGCAACCTCGGCCGCATTCGCCGGGCGATGGTCTGGCTCTTTCTGCAGCAGGCGCTGGATGATGTCCTCCAGTCCGGGCGTCACCTTCGGGGCCAGCTTGCGCAGGTCCGGGACGGCGGCGTTGAGGTGCTGGGCGACGATCTGCCGGCTGTTGCCAGCGAAAATCGGCGTGCCGGTGACCATGTGCCACATGGTGGCGCCCAGGGCGTAAAGGTCGGCACGGCCATCGATGGCACCGCCACGGGCCTGCTCCGGGGCGACATATTGGGGACTGCCGTAGATGCGTTCCTGATGGGCCCGGCCATCGGCGGCCATCGGGGTGGCAATGCCCAGGTCGGCCAACTTGTAGACGCCCTCCTCGTTCACCAGAATGTTGTCCGGCTTCACGTCGCGATGGACCAGGCGCTGGCTTTCGGCATAGGCCAGGGCCCGGCCCATGTCGCGCAGCACCCGCACGCAGTCATCATTATCGAAGGCGCCGTCCTCGCGCAGCAGGTCAGCGCAGGATGCGGACATCAGCTCCATCACCAGGAGGTGGAATCCTTCGACCTGCACCACGTCATGGACCTGCACCAGATGTGGGTGATTCAGGCGGCCGGCCCGGCGGGCCTCTTCCAGGAAGGCCTGGACCCTGGTGGGATCACTGCGGCATTCCTCGCCCAATACCTTCACCGCGACCGGACGCGACAAGGCCACCTGCACTGCCTTATAGACCGTGCCATAACTGCCACGGCCCATGGCCTCTTGCAGTTCGAAGCCGCCCAAGCGCTTGCCTTCGAGCGGGTCGGCCACCTCTTCAACGACCGTCTCGCAGACGATGCAAGTGGTGCCGACGCGCAGAGAATCGCCCGGGCGCAGGACGCCCTTGGCGATGCGGTTCTCATTCAGCCAGGTGCCATTGCGGCTGGCCAGATCCTCGACCGCAATGCCGCCTTCGATAGCGGATAATTTGCAGTGCGCGCGACTGATCTGACTGTCGACCACCAGGATCTGGCTGAATTCGCTGTCGCGCCCCACCACACAGGGCAGACGGTAGTCACCTTGCTCAAGCAGACGGGCGGGGCCATCGACTGGTCGGATGCGCAGGACGAATGCCATGTGCCTCAGACCCTACGCCCACCCTGGCCTGCGCCAAGACTGCGACTTCCGCCTTTCCAAACATGCGTAGCGTTCACCCCTGCAATGAGGATGGCATGACCTACGACGCATGGTTCCGCGACGCCGAGACCGGCACTGGCCGCTGGGAACTGGATGAGATCATCTACCGCAGCCCAGCTGGTGGCCTGTTGGAGGTCGCCCATGACCTGGAGGCCTTGAAAAACCGCTCGGCGGCCGGCTGGATGCAGTTGTGGGACAGCCGCTACAAGCGCACCCACTGGCCCTATGGCAGCGGCGTCTGGGGTAAAAAAGAGTTGGTCCTGCCCAACATCCCGGACGAGCACGTGGTCTCGCTTGACGAAGGCGGCACCAATATGTTCTGGGCCGACCGCTTCGGCCGCGAGCTGGGCGTGCCCGACCTGTGGGTCAAGCAGTGCGGTGTCAGCCACACCGGCTCGTTCAAGGATCTGGGCATGACCGTGCTGGTCAGCCAGGTCAATCACCTGATGAAGTCGGGCAAGCAGCCCGGCATCCTGGGCGTGGCCTGTGCCTCGACAGGCGACACCTCGGCGGCCCTGGCGGCCTATGCCGCTGCCGCCGGCATCCCGGCGGTGGTCCTGCTGCCGCGCGGCAAGATCAGCCCGGCCCAGCTGATCCAGCCAATCGCAAACAACAGCCTGACGCTGGCCCTGGATACGGATTTCGACGGGTGCATGCGGGTGGTGCAGCAACTGACGGAAGACCGCAAGCTGTACCTCGCCAATTCGATGAACTCGCTGCGCGTCGAAGGCCAGAAGACCGTCGCCATCGAGATCGTGCAGCAGTTCGACTGGTCGGTGCCGGATTGGATCTTCATCCCCGGCGGGAACCTGGGCAATGTCAGCGCGCTGTACAAGGGTCTGGAGGAGATCCAGGCCCTGGGGATCATTTCGCGCCTGCCGAAAATCGTCTGCTGCCAAGCCGAAGCGGCCAATCCCCTCTACCGGGCCTACAAGTCAGGCTGGAAGGAATTCCACCCCATGACCGCCGGCGAGACCCAGGCCAGCGCCATCCGCATTGGCGATCCGGTCAGCCGGCCCAAGGCGATGAAGGCCTTGATGCGCCACGGCGGCATGGTCGAACAGGCCAGCGAGCAGGAGATCGCCGATGCCATGGCGCGGGCCGACAAGACCGGGCTCTTCAACTGTCCGCACACCGGCGTGGCCCTGGCCAGCCTGATGAAGTTTGTCGCCCGCGGCGAGGTGAAGCCACATGACCGGGTGGTAGTGGTCAGCACCGCACACGGCCTGAAATTCGGGAATGTGAAAGCCGCCTATCACCTCAACGAACTACCCGGCATCGTGCCCACCATGGGCAATCCCCCCATCGAACTGCCGGCGGTCGTCGATCAGGTCTATGGCGCAGTGATGCGGCACGTCGACAAGACCATGCGATGAATCTGGACGGCGGCCGGCGGCGGGCGGTCGACGCTCTGGTCTGGGCGCTACTGGTCCTGCTGGGCCCGGCGTTGGTGGGCTTTGATGATAGCTCCGGCATCGCCTGGGATGGCGTCGGCTTGCGCGCGGATCAGGCTATCATGCAGTTGTCCACCCTGACTGATCCGGGCCTGCATCTGGATGGTGACCTGCTGGGTGGCGCACCGCCGCGGGTGCTGCTGGCGCTGCGCCGGGCTGATGCGGTGACGGCGCGCAACGCTCTGGCCGTGGCGTTGGGCGCTTGGTGGGCCAGCGATCCCGCCGGCGGTCATGCTATCACGCGCAGCCGGCGCCTTCCTCAGGGGCCCCTGCGGGCCCGGTCCTACACCACTGGACTGCGTCAGCGTGCAGACCTGGAGGCTCCAGTGCGCAGCCTGCTCGATCCGTGGCTGGGTGGCGATGCCGGCCTGTCGTACCTGCCGGCCGAAGGCCAATGGTCCATGACGGCGGATGGGGACGGACAGGCCCAGGCCGGTCGCCTGCTCACGCTCATCGAGTATCTCCGGCCAGGTGCCCCGGCCCTGGTGCCGGCGGACGGGACGCCGGGTCCATCGGCCACCTTGGCGCACGCGGCTGGTGGCTCGGAATGGTCAGGGCTGGTGCTGTCCCTAGCCCAAGCCACACAGCGCAGCGTGGCCTGTTTCCCCGCCCTGGCGGCCAGCGAGCTTCGTCCGGTCAGTTTACCCGCCGGTCTACCCCTGACGGCCGTGCCAGGGGCACTGAACGCTGCCGGCATTCCGGCAGTCTGGCTTGGCGACCTGTTGGCCCTTGGCCATGGCGATGGCGCCGAGCACCCGGCCCAGCGCCGGGTGTTGTGCATTATGCCGGTACCGCACCTGGCCCGCGATCAGGCTGGTGGCGAGTTGCTGGTCGAACAACTGCGTCGCCAGGTCAGCCCCAGCGCCTGGTCCCTGCCCGGCTTTGGACTGCTGCTGTTGCCCGACCAGCGTTCTCTGCTGTGCGCCGGTGACGTGATCTTGATCCACCAGGTGCTTGAAGCCTTGGATCGCATCGATCGCTTTGGCGCAGATCGTTTCGCTGAGCTCTCGGCCGACCTGGGTGACCGCTAGTGGACCGCATCACCCGCGGAGCGGCCAGCGCATCCTTGGGCTTTCATGGCCTGTTGGCGATACTGGCCCTGTGGGGCAGTTGGCGCTTGGTGCACGAGACACTTCCACCTGAACCTCCACCCAAACCCATTCCAGCCTCGGCCCCGCGCCTGGTTCTGGCGCCCGCACCGGCCGCCGAAGAGCTTGGCGATCTGCCGACCATTCGCGCCGCTCCACCAGCTGACCAGGCGCTCATCAAGCCCGGCAGCATGCGGGCCAACTCGCCCCTCCCCGAAGGTCCGCCGGTCGTTGCCGCGCCCTTGGCCCAGGGCGACCCCCTCGCCGGCTACCGGCTGCCCACGCCCATGGCCACGCCCACCGCCGTCCGCATCGAGCAGGACCGCTACCAGGAGGCCGCCAATTGGCTCGACATCGGCCTCCGTCGCGAATTCAACTCAACCTGGCGCAATCTGCTGCCCCAGGTCAGCCAGCGTCGCCTGTGGCTGCGGCTGGTGGCCGATGCGAAAGGCACTGTGGTCGAGGCCACCTTGTTGAACAGCAGCGGCAGTGCGGATCTGGATCGGGCCGTGACCTCCTGGTTCACCCTGCGGACGTCGCCGGCGAATCTGCCGCCGGGCGTGGCGGCCGGGATGCCGCACGTGTTTGCAGTGCGGGTGCCGGTACGCTAACATAGATCTGGGTTCCCTCCCGATTCGATCCATTCAACCTTGACCAACGTACCTATGCCACCTGTGTCCAGTTCTGCGAGCATCGGTGACATCTGGGGATGGTCCTTCCACCTTGGTCGGATGGGGCGGATGGAATTGCGCATCAGCTGGCTGCTGCCGGTCTGGTGCCTGTTTGACCTGCTGCAATTCGCGCGAGAAAACGCCTATATCCTGATGCCGTTGGCCCTGGTGGTGCCACCCTTGGCCATGTTGGCCCATGGCTTGGCGCACGCCTGGGCCGCGCGCTCGGTGGGCGGACGTTTGGACGTGCTGACCCTGGGCCTCCTCAATGAAGACGACCGCCTGTCGGTGCCGGCCAGACCCTGGGCGCTATGGTGGGCCAGCTTTGCCGGCCCGCTTGCAAGCGGCCTGTTGACCGGGGCCGGCGCGCTGCTCTTGCTCAGCGACCACCTGGTGGTGCAGCGGATCGGCTTGTACATCGCCTTCACCAATGGCCTCATCGCCCTGGTCAATCTCCTCGCCTGTGCGCCCTTCGATGGCCGTCGGTGGTGGCGTGGCCTGCTCTGGCGGCTGATGGGTATGCGACAGGGCATGACCGCAGCCGTCATGCTGGCCTATCTGTCGGCCGTGGCCTTGCTGGTGCTGGCGGTGGTCTTCAGCTCCTTCCTGCTGATTTTCATGGGGGTTTTCTGCCTGCTGGCCAGCATCAACGACCACCGCGAACTGCAATCCGGCCAGGACCCGGTGCTCGGGCTCAACCCGATCCACGCCCCCTCTGGGCTACGTCAGGCCCAC
>JBBQTJ010000210.1:0-6199 GCA_038213315.1 Planctomycetota bacterium | reverse complement strand
AGAACGATGTTGCCCAGCACCCAGGCGAGCAGGAAAGCCGCATAGCTGGCGACGATCACCTTCACGTGGGTCCACAGCCAGAACTTGCTGCGCAGCACCGGCTGCAACTGGCTCATGCCCCTGCCCATGTCCGGCGGCAGGGCCTCACCCAGGCCCATGCAGAGGCCGGCCCCGATGCCGCCGGCCACCGCATAAAGGCGGTTGCCGGTCCGGCCAGAAAACCACCAGCCCATCACCCCGACGAGCAGGCCGACATACACAAACGTTTCATAGAGGTTGGTTACCGCGGCCCAGCCCGACAGCGCCGCGCGCATGCCCAGGCCGCCAACGCCAAGCAGCACAGCCACTGCTGTCATCAGCGTGGCCGCCCGGCGCCAGCCCCGACCCTGGCGCTCGTTCTTGACCTTGCCCATGCCGATGGCGGCAGCCACCCCCGCCAGCAGGAAGAGCCACGAGGCCCAGGTGAAGGGGCGGATCTGACGATAGACCAGCTCGGCCTGGATCAGTCCTGTAGAAGGATAGCGGGTGGTAGTGTCGCGCTGGTGGGCGGCCTCATGCAATGCCTTGGTCAAGGCAGTCGCTGGCGCTTCGAGGTCGGTGCCTGCGTGCAAGGCCACGGCCAGGGCCGCACACGCCGTGGCACTGGCGGTGGGCCACGGCGCCGACTCGGGCAACCACAACATTTGGTCGGGACGCAGCAACAGGTCGCCAACCGTCAGCCACACGTCGGCGCGCAGCAAGGCGTCATTGATCGCCCCATGGGGCGTGGACACGGCCTGCAGCACCTCCCGGCGCCAGGGGTGGTTGGGATCCGACTCCAGACGGTGGGCATTGGTTTCCACCCAGGCCCGCTGGGCCGGGTTGCCGGCCACCGGCAGCAGGGCAACACTATGGCCACCGAGCAGGTCTTCAGCCTCGCTGAAGCGCTGGAGCAGGGTTTCGGCCGCCAGATCCATCGGCGACATGAGGATCCGCTCGCCGGCGTTCAGGCGCATGCGCTTCATCGCGGCGCCTTGCAGTTGGGTCAGGTGCTGTCGCACCTCATTCGGGCTGGCCCACTGGCCCCGCAGCTTCAGTTCGTGCTGCAGCGCGATGAGGGGCACCAGGATGAAGGGACGGTCCTGCCAGGCGATAGGATTCTGCCAGAGACTCAGCACGAAATCCGTCGCCCGCCAGGTCTGCTCCTTGGCTAGGCCCGGCCCCTCGCGGGTGGCTTCATCGCGCACGGTGCCGAAGCGGGCATAGCCGGTGACCGCCAGGGTCAGTTCTTCGGCCGCGACGGCCAAGGGCTTCACCCGGCCGCGATGCAGGACCGGCATGGCATCAAGTGCGGATTCGACCGCTGCGGCGGCCGAGCACAGGATAAGGCAGAGACAGAGCAGACGCATCATGGCAAGGTCCGGGGCGCGCGGGAGCGGCGCTGCCAATAGAGGATGAGGATGCCCGCCACCAAAATGGCGGAACCAAGATATTTGAGCGCGCGGCCAGGATCGGTCGCAACGGTGAACACCGATCCATCACGTCCCGTGGGCCGGCCCTGGGCATCGCTCTCAGGGAAGAAGCTGGTCTGGTACAGGGTCAATCCGCTGGAATTCGGCCACAGGGTGGCCAGATAGGGTCGGGCGACACTGGCGCTGCTGGCCTGGTCGCCGTGCCACTGCAGTGGCTCGTTCATGGTGATCAGGTGCTTTTCCTCTTTGCCATCGGCATGGATCAAGGCGACTTCGGACGAGTAGCTCGCGCTCATCATCCCGCCCGGATCCTTGCCGTGATCAAAGCGGTCCAGGCGCACGCGGAAGCCGTTTTTCCCGGCCAGATCGTAACTGGCCCGGCCATAGCCCAACAGCACGTCAGCGCTTTGGCCGTTGGCTCCGGTCAAGGTCAGGCTGCGGCGTTGGCCGCGTTCGATCCAGCCCTCACCACTCAGGTCGCCCTGGCGCACCATCAGGCGCAGCCAGCGGCCAAGGCGTTCGCGCTGACGGGGATTCGCAGCGACGGCTATGGGAGCGGGCTCGGCCCGGGCCAGCCAATCGACCTGGGCCTGGACCTGCATCGGGGCCGTGGCGCTGCCCACCAGGGTGCCCTGCCAAGTGTCGGCCACCGTGGCCACGCCGCCCAGGCCGCGACTGCGGGTGAACCAGCGCAGGCGCAGCAGGTCGTCTGGGCCGACCAGCAGCTGGGCATAGGCGCCCCGCGCGGTGGCGTCAGCGATGTGCATGACGGGATGGTCGTACAGTACTTCCGGCAATTCCTGGCCGCTCGCCGGCAAGAGTTGGAAGGCCGATACCCACATGGACTCGGTGCGTAGCTGGTCGCCGCTACCCATGCTGAGACTGAGTTCGACCAGCGGATTGAGCGGGGCGTCGTTCACCTGTTCCAGGCCATCGGCAGTGCGCCCCGGGTTGGCGATCAGGCGCACAACGGTGATGGCAAGATCCTCAGCAAGACGCTGTTCGCGACCTGGCTCAAGAGCGATGTCAAAGCGCTGCTTCGCCCAGTATGCGGTCAGGCGACCGGTGGCGGGCAGGTCGGGCCGGCATTGCAGGAAATCTTCGACCAGGGCAAGGTTTGTGCTGCTGGACAAGGTCACCTGGACCGGGCCTTCACTCATGCTGCTTTCACCGCTGGGTGTCAGCCAGCCTTCGGACATGGGCTGCAGGTCGGTGCCGGGCATGCCGGGCATGCGTGCGGCCAGGCGCACGCGGGCTACCGGGACGCCGGTGGCACTGCTGGCCCAGCCGGAACCGTTTGCGGCCCAGTCGCACACCGCCACCACCCGGATGCTGAGCTGGCGGGCCGGATCGACCAGGATGGGTTCGCCCGGTCCAGGCAGCATGCTGACGAGTTCAGACGGCCAGCGCAGCCAAGATAGCCACTGGGGCGCGCGATCCGGCACCGCGACAATGCCGATGTCGCTTACCGGCAGCAGCGGTGTGGCGGCAAAGCGCGCCAAAGACGGATAGCCAGCCCAGGCGATCGGTTGGAAGGGGGGCGACGCCAGCTGATCGCTGCCACTGATCAGGGTCACCTGATCGGTGGGCAGATCGATGCGGCTGGCCAGTTGGTCGGGGCGGCACTCCAGGTGCCCATCCAGACGGCCGGCAGACAGGGTGAATCCGACCATCAAGGTCAGCAAGCCGGTGTGGACCACGACAAACCCCACGTGGTGCCGGCGCCATGGCAGGCGCGTCAGGGCCGCGCCCAGGATGGTGATCGCCAGCAGCAGGAACAGCAGATTGAACCAACTCGACTGGTAAATCATCACCCCGGTGACTTCGGCGCCGTAAGCCACCTCATAGGTCGTGGCCGCGCCCACCACCAGGGCCAGCACGGCGATCAGACCGGCCGCCATCTGCACCGAACTGAACACGCCAAAGAGTTGGCGCAACGGACCGCCACCTTTGGTTCTGGCCAGAGAGCTGACGAATGCAGGTTGCTGGGACTCGGGGGTAGGATCCATGGGTCCAGGGATTATGGGACTGGAGAGGGGGAGTCGAGCATTGAGCGAGATCAAGGGGAGGGGCGGTTGCGGGGTCGAATGCTGGAATGCTGGAATGCTCGAATGCTCGAATGCTCGAATGACTGAATCGTCCGCGACCCCGCGACCCTGCGACCCCGCGACCCCGCGACCCCGCGACTCCGCGACCATGCCGACCCCGCGACCCCGTGACTCCGCGACCATGCCGACCCCGCGACTCCGCGACCATGCCGACCCCGCGACTTCGCGACCATGCCGACCCCGCGACCATGCCGACCGCTGTTTACGCCTGCATCACACCGCCACCTTTTCCCCGGCCATGCCGGCCATATCGTCCGCGCCCATGTCCAATCAAGATCTCCTCGGATTTGCTTTCTCCAAGATCGACCAGGACCTCGCCTTCGTAGTGGGGTGCTTTCGCCAGGTCTTGACTGAGCAGGGGCAAGGGGACCTCACCGGCCTGCTGCCAGAGCCGGGGCAGCCGGCCCCGCCCTTGCCGCCAGATCTGGGTGACCGGGGCATGCAGGTGCTGTCAATATATTACCAGTTGCTGAACATGGTCGAGGAAAACGCTGCGGTCCAGGCCCGGCGCGAACACATCGGCAGTGACGAGGGCGGCCTGTGGGGCGACACCATCCGCCGGCTGGGCCAGCAGGGCATGACGCCTGCGGCCTTGGCCGAGGCGCTGCCCGGCATGTCGGTGGAGCCGGTCCTGACCGCTCATCCCACCGAGGCCAAACGCCCCACGGTGATGAACGTGCACCGGCAGCTGTATCTGCTGCTGGTCAAGCGCGAGAACACCATGTGGACGGAGGCCGAGCAGGAGGCGATCCGTGACGAGTTCCTGGTCACGCTGGAGCGTTTGTGGCGCACTGGCGAGCTGCGTCATGCTCGCCCTGAGGTCGCGCAGGAACGGCGGCAGACCCTGCATTATCTGCAAGAAGTCTTCCCGGATGTGGTGCCGCGCATCGATGCCAGCCTGCGTCGCGCCTGGCGCGATGCCGGTCATGATCCGCGCCTCCTCGAAGGTCCCGAGCGCCTGCCGCGCATCGCCTTCGGCACCTGGGTCGGCGGCGATCGCGATGGCCACCCCTTCGTCACCGCCGAGGTCACCGCCGAGACCCTGGTCGAACTGCGGCGCAGCGCCATGGCCATCCATCGCCAACGACTGACCGAAATGGGCGAGGCCTTGAGCCTGTCCGATCGTCTTCAAGCCCCGCCCACGGAGTTGGTCGAGGCAGTCTCTCGCCTGGCCGCCGCCTTGGGCGATATCGGCCGCAAGGCCATGGCCAGCAATCCGGGTGAACCCTGGCGCCAATTCGTCGCCTTGATCATCGCCCGCCTCCCCGACGCCACGGTCGTCGCGCGCGAGCCCAGCCACCGCACGCCGGCGGAACTGCGCGGCGATCTGGTCCTGCTGATGCGCAGCCTGCGGCAAGTCGGTGCCGGGCGTATCGCCATCACCCTGGTCGAGCCAGCCATCCGCCTGGTGGACGTCTTCGGCTTTCATGCCGCAGTACTGGACGTGCGGCAGAACAGCGCGGTCCACGCCAAGGCCATGGCCCAGCTGCTGCCTGCGGCGGGCCTCGATGCGAGTGCGTGGGAGACCTGGTCCGAGAGTGATCGCTTGGCGCTCCTTGAGAGCGAATTGCGCAGTCCCCGACCCCTCGCCCATCCCGATACGGTGCTGGGCCCCGAGGCGGAAATGGTCTTGGCCAGCCATCGCGTCCTTGGTCGTCATCGCGATGCCCACGGCGCCGCCGGGTTGGGTGCCCTGATCATCAGCATGACGCGCACCCTCAGCGACCTGCTCTCGGTCTATGTCTTAGCGCGCGAGGCTGGCCTGGTGCGTCACGTGGATGGCGAAGATCCGGGCCTGGTAAGCGAGCTGGCCGTGGTGCCGCTGTTCGAAACCATCAGCGACCTGGAAGCGGCGGAGCAGATCGTCAGGGATTTCGTCCGCCACCCGGTGACCCGACGCAGCCTGCGCCAACAGGCGGTGCGCCACCGCTGGCCCCGGCCGCGCCTGCAAGTGATGCTTGGCTACAGCGACTCCTGCAAAGATGGTGGCATCGTGGCCAGCAACTGGGGCCTGTACCGGGCCCAGGCCCGCCTGGCGGCCGTCGGCACCGAGCTGGGGGTCGACATCCGCTTTTTCCATGGCCGCGGCGGCACAGTCAGCCGCGGTGCTGGTCCCACCCACCGCTTTTTGGATGCCTTGCCCCACGGTTCGTTGTGCGGGGATTTCCGCCTGACCGAACAGGGCGAAACCATCGCGCAGAAGTACGCCAACCTGGGCACCGCCACCCACAATCTTGAACAATTGATGGCCAGCTGCACGCGCACCGCGTTGATGCACCGGGGCAAGCCCCAGACCCAAGGCGAAGATCACGCCTTCATGGATCGCCTGACCGACCTCGCCCGCCAGGCCTATGAAGGCATGCTGGGCAGCGACGGTTTCATCACCTATTTCAGCGAAGCCACGCCCATCGACGTGCTTGAACATGCGGTGATCGGCTCGCGTCCCTCACGCCGTACCGGTCGCCGTACCCTGGCCGATCTGCGCGCCATCCCCTGGGTCTTCAGCTGGAACCAGTCGCGGCATTACTTGCCTGGCTGGTACGGCGTCGGCACCGCGTTGGAGGCCGAATGCAGCTCCCCCGAGGGGCTGGCCCGCGTCCAAGAGCTCATGCGCACCTGGCCCTTCCTGCGCTACTGCCT
>JBBQTJ010000209.1:0-6322 GCA_038213315.1 Planctomycetota bacterium | reverse complement strand
CAGCAAGCCGACCACCAGGCCGGCGTCATTCACGCCCAGCCAGGCCCCGCCGGCCAAGCTATCCACGGTGCACAGGGCCACGCCGCTGGCCAAGGTAACCGCCCGGGGTGCGAAACTGGCCGGCCGCTCATCAAGCTCATCACGATTCATCACCACCCGCAACGTTGCCGGAGCAGGGCGGATTACGCTGAGACTGCACATCCATCGCCCCGAAATGCTTGGGTGCTGGGGGCGATGCCAAATCCAGGCGGTGGAGCAAGGCCGGCGCCGTCCAGGATGCGGGCGATAATAGCTGCGTGATGGGTTTCGTGGGATTGGGCGAACAGCAGCTCGCGGGCCAAAGTGCTGGCCAGGGCGATAGCTGGCTGGCCGAGATCGACCAGGCAGCGCACCACCACTGGGCGCAGCAGATCCGCGGCGCGCAACGCATCGAAGGCCGTGGCCAAGTGTACCAGTTCGGCCATCGCCTGGGCGGCATCGCGCTCACCCGCCCAACCCCGCCGGCGTTGCTCGTAGTCGACCACTCCGCTGGTCGCACCGCGGTGCACGGCGCGCAGATGATCAAGGCCGTGGCGGACATGTTCGCCGATGGTCGCGCCGTGGTCGCGAGCGGAGAAGACCGCCGGGTTTAGGCCGCCCAACAACGTGGCCAACTGACGGCACTGGGTCGCGAGCAGCGCGGCCAAGGGCGGTGCCCCGGCAACAGCGGGCTGAGCCTGGTGTGCGGGCCGCACCCGCCGCATCACCACGGCGGCGAGCTCACCCGCCAGCGCCGGGCGGGTAATGAAACAGGGGGCGCCATCGCCCAGCAGCCAGGCTCCGGGCCGGTCGCCCGCGACCATGTCGAGGGTGTTGGCGACCAGCAGATCCGCCCCGCTGGCCTGGCGGCTGGCTTCGCCGACGGCGATGAGACGGTCACGGTCCAGGCCGACCTCCAGCTTGAACTTCACCAGCAGACCGCGGAAGCCCCAGGTGCCGCGGAAGAGGTCGACCAGCTTTTCGGTCTGGCGGCCCAGGACAGCCAGGCGGGCATGCTGGCTGCTGACTTTGCCGGCCTGCACATCACGGACCTGCCAGTGCTCGGTGCCGTCCGCTGCCGCTTCCCGGGCCAAGACTGCAAAGCTGCCATCTGGGGTGTAGTCCGACACCGCCGCGCTCATGCTGATCGCCGCATAGTCCGGCCCGGCCATGCGCTCGGCCAGGGCTTGGCGCAGATCAGCGTGGGAACGGAAAGCAAAGCCCCGGATGGGGAAGGGGGTGAGGTCACCCAAGGCCACCAGCGCAAGATGATCGCGGTTGCTGGTGAGCAGATCCACCGGGCCAAACTGGGCCAAAGCCCGGGCGATGTCGAAGCCGGTACCGCCGGTGAAGATGTTGCCCCAGTCGCGGACCTGATCGAGGCGCTCGCGCGTGCTGCCCGCGCACACCAGGAAGCGAGGAGCGGCAGTCGGCGCGGGCGACGCTGAATTCGGTAAGGGCGGCACGCAGGTCTCCGGACGAACTCGTTGACGACACACCGCTGTACGGACCAGGCAGCCCCAGTGTGAGGGGTTCGTCGAGTGTCGGGACCGGAGGACAAGTGCCAGGGCGGCTACGGGGTCTGCCCTATCGATGGCAACAGGGCGTGGCCACTGCTGCCGATCCATGAGCGCGTATCGCCCTGGTGAATGGCCTACCGCTCGCAGTGGTACTGGGTCCGTTGACGGTTAAGGATTAAGGCCGGCCCAGGCCCAGCACAGCGCGCACCGTGCCGCCCATGGCTTCG
This sequence comes from Planctomycetota bacterium, assembly GCA_038213315.1. Classification (GTDB taxonomy): domain Bacteria; phylum Planctomycetota; class UBA11346; order UBA11346; family UBA11346; genus JBBQTJ01. The sequence continues at coordinate 4,557 of JBBQTJ010000209.1, read as the reverse complement.
TTGGCCCAGGCGCTGAGGTGCTGGCGATCAGCGTTCAGGCGGTCCAGCTCTTGCTGCCAGGGGCGGTCCACCAGGGCGAGCAGCGCGGCCACGTCCGGCGCCGGTGCGGTGGGCAGGGCCACCGTCGTGCTGGCAACTGGCGGCGGGCTGGGCGGGTGCGCGGCGACCCACAGGCCACCAGCGGTGGCCAGGATCAAGCCCGCGGCCAGGGCCTGGCGCCAGCGAGGGAAGCGCAGCGGCGCCGGCGCGGCCTGCACGTGGGCAAGGATGCGTTCTTCCAGACCGGGCGCGGCCGGCGCGATGAGCCTGGCGTCGGCGCGCAGGCGGGCCAGCAGGTCGGTGTGGTCGTCGGTGCTCATGGATGGTCCTCAGGGCGCAGGCGCGCGGCCAGGGTGGTGCGGGCGCGATGCAGCAGCACCCGGGTGTTTTCAGGGGTGATGGCCAAGATCTGGGCGATCTCGCTGAGCTCGCGTTCTTCGCCGTAGCGCAGCCACAGGGCAGTGAACTGACGTTCGTTGAGGATGCCGCGGGCCTTGCTCCACACATTGCCATCCGCCTGGTCGGTGGCGGGCGCGCGGCTCAGCGGCTCGTCGATGCCGTCCAGGCCGGTGCTGGGTCGCCGACGCTCGCGCAGGCTCAGGGCCAGACGCCGGGCGATGGTGTAGAGCCAGGTGGTGAAGGCCCAGCGTGGATCGTAGGAACCCAGGTGCCGGTGGACGCGCAGGAAGGTGTCCTGCACCACGTCCTCGGCATCGTGTTGATCCAGGCCGAAGGCGGTCAGGTAGCGATGCAGAGGACCGGCGTGGCGCTCGACCAGGGCGGCAAAAGCGCGCTGGTCGCCGCTGCGTGCAGCGACGACCAGCGCACCCGGCTCGCTCTGCAGCGCGCCGCCATCCATCACTTGTCGGCCGCGCGGCGCTTGGCCATGGCTTCGCGCAGCAGCGCGACCGGCACCAGGGCGCTGAAGCGTACCGAGGCCTGCTCGCGGGTTATCTGCAGGGACTGGGCCACGGTGACGGCTTCGGCCGGCAGGTTGGGGTCCTGGGCCATGGCCAGCAGGGCAAGCAGACCCTGGGCCATCTGCTGGAAGCGGGACGCCGCAGTCTCGTCTACCGCCACCACGGTCAGGACCAGGGCCATCGCCTCGCCCTCGGCCCGGGCCGTCAGGGTCGCCCGGTCGACCTGCTGCAGGACCTGGGCGGCGCGTTCGCGGCGGGGGAGATCTTGCAGGCGGTCGGCCGACGCGGCCAGCACTACGGTACCGTTCTGGGCCTTGGCGGCGGCCACCGGGCCGGAGGGGGCGGTGTTCGCGGTCAGGGCATCCAGGCTGCGGCGGAGGGTCGCCTCGCTATTGGCCAGGGCCAGCCGATTGCCGGACAGGCAGGCGAAGACCTCTTGGCCCGGCTTGTCCTTATCCTTCCAGGTGTGGATGGTCAGGGCTCCATGACTCAGGGTGCGATAGCCGTCGGCGGCCTGGACGATGGTGGTCAGGCGTTCGCCATCGAAGCGGCCGGTGAGCAGAATCGCGGCATCGCTGGGGGCGAAGCCGGTGCCGCTGACCACCACCCGGTCGCAGTCGCGCAGCGGGTCGAAGCCGCTGATCACGGTCAGCAACTTGAGTTTGGGGGCGGTTTCGGGCCGGGCGGCCTCGGTCCGGATCACCTCGCCCAGGGGCCCCTTGAGGGTCTGCTGCACATCCAGGGCCAGGACCCAGGCGGTATCTGCCGGCAAAGGGTCGATCTCAACCCCAGGCAGGGGCAGGGTCAGGACCAGGGCGATAAGGGCGGTCAGGGCAAAATTCATAGGTCTTCTCCGCCATCGTATACCCGGCCGGGTTGGCCGGTGTTACGCCCAGTCGACAGCCCCGGCCCTGCTTGCTGCCCGGGCGCCCCATCTACACTGCCCCGATCGCCCCCTGGAGCTTCATCGATGGCCTCTGACCAGTCCCAGCCCGCCGGTTCCGACCAGCCCCAACCCAGCAGCTCGGGGGACTACGGCGCCGACAAGATCCAGGTGCTGGAGGGCATGGCCGCGGTGCGCAAACGGCCGGGCATGTACATCGGCGATCCGAATGGGATGGGCCTGTACCAGCTGGTCTGGGAAGCGGTCGACAACGCCATCGACGAGGCCCTGGCCGGCCACTGTACCGAGGCCAGCATCACCCTGCACACCGACGGCTCGTGCAGCGTCACCGACAACGGTCGCGGCATCCCGGTCTCGCCCCATCCCAGCGACGGGCGCAGCACCCTCGCGGTGGTCCTGACCATCCTGCACGCGGGCGGCAAGTTCGACCGCAACAGCTACAAGGTCTCGGGCGGCCTGCACGGCGTGGGCGTCAGCTGCGTCAACGCGGTCAGCGAGTGGCTGGTGGCCGACGTCAAACGCGACGGCTTCCACTGGCGCATGCGTTTCGAGGCCGGTCACGAGGTCACCGCACTGGAAAAGCTTGAAGCCACCGACGAGCGCGGCACCACCGTGCGCTTCAAGCCGGACGCCATCGTCTTCGGCACCAATGTCGACTTCCAGTATCAGATCATTGCCGCGCGCCTGCGCGAACTCTCGTTCCTGAATGCCGGCGTGCGCATCAACCTGCAGGATGAGCGCGAGGAAGGGAAGGCTGAGGTCTTCTACAGCAATGACGGCCTGGCCGCTTTCGTGCGCTATCTCAATCAGGGCAAGACCGCCATCCATCAGGTCATCCACGTGGTCAAGGAAGCGGCCGACGGCATCATCGTCGAGCTGGCCATGCAGTACAACGATGGTTACGACGATCAGACCCTGAGCTTCGCCAACAATATCCGCACCCGTGACGGCGGTACCCATCTTGAAGGCTTCAAGACCGCGCTCACCCGCGAGTTCAATGCCTGGGCCAAGGCCCAGGGCCACCTCAAGGGCGACGACAAGCCGCCCACCGGCGAAGACTTGCGCGAAGGCCTCTGCGCGATCATCAGCATCAAGCTGCCCGATCCCAAGTTCAGCGCCCAGACCAAGGACAAGCTGATCAACAGCGAGGTTGCCGGCATCGTCCAGCAGTGCCTGGGCGAAGCCCTGAAGTCCTACTGCGCAGAAAACCCCAAGATCGCCCGCTCGATCACCCAGAAGGCGCTGGCCGCGATGGAGGCCCGCGAGGCCGCCCGCAAAGCCCGGGAACTGTCACGCAAGAATCGCAAAGGTATGCTGTCCGGCTCGGGCATGCCTGACAAGCTGCGCGACTGCACCAGCCGCATCGTCGCCGACACCGAAGTCTACCTAGTCGAAGGTGATTCGGCCGGCGGCAGTGCCAAGCGCGGCAGCGACGCCAGATTCCAGGCCATCCTGCCGCTCAAGGGCAAGATCATCAACGTCGAGAAGGCGCGCCTGGACAAGGTCATCGGCCACAGCGAAATCAGCGCCATGATCCAGGCCCTGGGCACCGGCATCGGCGAGGAATTCAACCTCACCGGGCTGCGCTACGGCAAGGTCGTGATCATGACTGACGCCGACGTGGACGGCAGCCACATCCGGACGCTGCTGCTGACTTTCTTCTTCCGTCAGATGCACCAGCTGATCGAGGCCGGGCACATTTTCGTGGCCTGTCCGCCGCTCTACAAGGTGACCCGCGGCAAGCAGGTCGAATACGTCTTCAACGAGAAGCTGCTCGCCGAAGAGGTCATCCGCAGCGGTCTGGACGGCGCCGTGCTGTTCGACCGCTCCACCGGGGTGGAACGTCCGGTGGGCGGCGGCGAACTGGAAGCCGTGGTCAATGTGCTGCGCGAATTCGACGAGCACGAACGCGTCCTCGCCCTTAAGGGGCTGACCCTGACCGAGTACCTCGGCCTGCGCCGACCTGACGGCCAGTTGCCGCTGTACCGCGTGCGCATCGGCGAGGTCATCCGTTATCTGGTCAGCGAAATCGAGTTGGACGACCTGCTGGGCCGCAACCGTGCCCAGGCCTTGCCTATCGCTCCCGAGGTCGCCAGTGACGGCCCGGCGCCCGAGCTGCCCGAGATCGTCGAATTCACCGAGCGCACCGTGATCGAGGCCAGCCTCGACCACCTGCGCAAGCAGGGCCAGGATCCGTCCTTCCTGACCGACGCCCCCGGCCGGGTCGCGACGTTCATGCTCACCGATGGCAAGGACGAGTACCTGTTCACCTACCTGCGTGCCCTGGTGCCCGCCGTGCGCAAGCTCGGCGAGCGCGGTCGCGACATCCAGCGCTACAAGGGGCTGGGGGAAATGAATCCGTCGGAACTGTGGGAAACCACCATGGATCCCACCCGCCGCAGCATGAAGCGCGTGACCCTTAACGATGCCATCGAGGCCGAACGCATGTTCGCCACCTTGATGGGCACCGACGTGGCCATCCGCCGCGACTTCATCGAACGCTTCGCGTTGGCGGTGGCGAAGAAACTGGACGTCTGAGGCCGACGGTCGACCGTCGACTCACAGCGCCAATTTCACCGCCGCCAAGACCAGCACCACCGCCAGCACCCGGCGCAGCACCAGGGGCGGCAGGCGGGCGGCGCCCAGCCACGAGCCGAGCAGGCCGCCCACCAGGGCGCAGCCCGCCCACAGGGG
>JBBQTJ010000208.1:0-6331 GCA_038213315.1 Planctomycetota bacterium | reverse complement strand
CTCGCGACGGCTGTCTACCTCATTCCGCTTCTTCCCTCCGCCAGCCGCCCAGGTCGCGGCCCAGGATCTGCTCGACGGTCTGGCCAAAGAGTTCGCGGATCTGGCCGGTGCTGGTGCTTTGCAGGGCGCGACGGGCCAGGTTCTGGGCCCCTGACAGGTTGACCGAGCGGATGATTTTCTTGACCAGGGGCACCTGGGGCGCGGCCATGGACAGCTTGGTCACGCCCAGGCCCAGCAGGAACATGGTGTAGAAGGGGTCGCCGGCCATTTCACCGCAGATGGTCAGGTCGGCATTACCGGCTTTCGCGGAATCGACGATGATCTTCAGTATTTGCAGCATGCCCGGGTTGTGACCCTTGAACCAGGGTGCCACATCCGGGTGGTTGCGGTCGGCGGCACAGACGTATTGAGTCAGGTCGTTGGTGCCAACTGAGAAGAATTGCGCATCGCGCATGTATTTATCAAGGGACAGTGCCGCTGCCGGCACTTCGACCATCATGCCGATCGGCATGTCGGGGTCGAATTTCTCGCCGCGCGATTCCAGGTCGCGTCGCGCCGAACGGGCCAGGCGCTTGGCCGCACGGATGTCCTCCAGGCTGGTGATGAAGGGGAACATCAGCCGCACTTTGCCGTGGGCCGAGGCACGCAGGATCGCGCGTAGCTGGATGAGGTGATATTCTTCCAGGTCGCTGATCAGGCGGATGGAGCGCCGGCCCAGCACATGGTTGTCGTCGTCGTCGAGCTTGATGTAGGGCAGCTTCTTGTCGCTGCCCAGATCCATGGTGCGGATGGTGACCGGCCGGCCGTCCATCTTCTGTACCGCTTCACGGTAGATCTGGTACTGCTCGTTCTCATCCGGGAAGCTGTTGCCGATCATCAGGTGAAATTCGCTGCGATACAGGCCGATGCCTTCCACGCCGTACATCTTCGCCAGGTCGATCTCGCTGTTTTTCGAAACGTTCGCCAACAGCGAAACCGCCTGACCGTCGGTGGTCACCGCAGGCAGCTCGACCTCCTGGCGCAGCAGGGTCTTGTAGGCCTCAAAGTCCTTGCGGGTCTTCTCGTAGCTCTCAACGACCTCGCGCTTGGGATTGACGAAGACTTGGCCGGTGCTGCCGTCGACAATGATGAAGTCGCCGTCCTCGACGGTCTCGGCCATGCCGGCCACGCCCATCACCGACGGTACGCTCATGGCCCGCAGCATTACCGCCGCGTGGCCGCGATCAGAGCCCAGTTCGCAGACAATGCCCTGGCAGTGGCGCCGTTCGATGGTGGCCACGTCCGACGGCAGCAGCTCGCGGGCGAAGATGATGTCGTTTTCCTGCCCTTGGGCCTCGGCGGGCTGGTACTCGCCCGGGCGCAGCAGCAGTTCGAGATTCTCGAGGAGGCGTCGGCCCACATCGCGGATGTCGGCGCTGCGTTCGCGCAGGTGCTCGTCTTTGATGAGCAGCATGGCCCGGTAGTAGTTCTCGACGATCACCGAGACCACCACCTCGACCGGCTTGAGCTCGCGTTCGACCTGGGCGCGGATCTTTTTGAGAAAGGCCTGATCTTCGAGGATCAACAGGTGGGCGTCGAAGATCATCGCTTCGAGCTCACCGATTTCCTTGGCAACCCGGGCCTTGGCCTCCAGCAATTGGCCCTTGGACAAGCGCACAGCTTCGGCCAAGCGCTGGTGCTCGCGCTCAACCTCGACCTTGGTCAGGGTGCGGTCAGACAGCACCTGGGTGCGGCGGAACTTGAGCCGCACCGGGCCCATGGCGATACCCGGCACCACCGGGATGCCGCGATAGTTGGCGCTGCGTCTACGCACATGGGCCTCGCTTCGTTCGGGCTTGCTGGGCTTGTCCGGTTTATCCGTGCGGTCGGTGCCGCGCTCAGCCCGGTCGGTGCTACGGTCCTTCTTGCGGAACTCATCGGTGTCGCGTTGTTTGGCCACGGGTGTAAGGCTAAGCGCTGGTAGCGGCCCCCGCCAGAGCCTTTGCGATCAGGTCGCTGGCGGCGGCGATGGCACCGGGCAGGCCGGTCGGATCGCTGCCCCCGGCTTGGGCCAGGTCGGGTTTGCCCCCGCCCTTGCCGCCCACCCGCGGGGCCAGGGCCTGGATCAAGGCGCCGGCCGAGACCCGCTTGGTCAGCTCCGCCGGCACCGAGGCGATCAAGGCCACCTTGCCGTCCGCCGCAGAACCCAGCACCAAAACCGCTGCCGGCAGCTTGCGCCGCAGGGTGTCGGTGAGGGTGCGCAGGGCCTTGCCGTCCAAGCCATCGAACTGGGCCGCCAGCAGGCTGATGCCCGCCACGGTGATCACCTGGCCCACCAATCCGTCTGCGGCCCCGGCCGCCAGTTGGGCGGACTTGGCTTCCTGCAATTTCCGCAGGCGTTTGCCCTCTTCCTGGAGGTGATTGATCTGGGCCAGCAGGTCGCCGCTGCCCGGGGTGAGGGCGTCGCCCACCGTCTGGGCCAGGGCGCGCGCCTCGGTGACCTGGGCGGCAACGCGCACGACCACTTCGCCGGGCTGACACTTGTAGAGGCGGGCCAGCTCGCCCACTAGGCGTGGTTCGCCGCTAAGCGGGACGCCCAGGGCGGCGGCCACGGCTTCGGCGGTGGCGCGTTCCTCGGCCTGCAAAGCGGCCAGGGCGGCGCCCGCGATGCCGGTCAGGCGGCGGATGCCCGCACTGGTGCCTTCCTCCTTCAGGATGCGGAAGGCGCGGATGTCGCCGGTGTTGGCCACATGGCAGCCGCCGCACAGTTCGACGCTGACCGGAACGGACGGCCCCATGCCGACCACGCGCACGGTGCTGCCGTACTTCTCGCCGAAGAGGGCTTTGGCGCCGGTGGCCTTGGCCTCGGCGATGGACATCTCGCGGATGGAGACGGGGTGCTTGGCGATGATCTGGGCATTCACCCAGTCTTCGATCTGGGCGAGCTGATCGGTGGTCAGACCCTTGGTATGATTGAAGTCGAAGCGCAGCTCCTCGGGGCTGACCTTGCTGCCCTGCTGTTCGACGGTGTCGCTGACGAAGCGACCCAGGGCCGAGTGCAACAGATGCGTGGCGCTGTGATGACGCGTGGTGGCGCTGCGGCTGGTGTCATCGACGCGCGCTGTGACCGGCCCGGGGATTGCGGTGCCGGTGGTGACCGTGCCGAGGTGGATGACCAACCCTTCGTCCTTCTGCGTGTCGTCGATGCGAATGGTGAAGCCCGCGCCGCTCAGCAGGCCGCGATCGCCGACCTGGCCGCCGCTTTCAGCGTAGAAGGGGGTTTTAGCCAGGGCCACGCGCACGACAGTGCCGGTGGCGGCCTGCGCGGCCTCTTTACCGCCAACTTCCAGCAGGGCGATGGTGGTGGCCTGTTCAAGCTGGTCATAGCCGGTGAATAGGGTGGCACCCAGGCGCGGCTTGGCCTCCTGCAAAGCGGTGCTGGTGAAGACCTCAAGGGTCTTGCCGCCCTGGCTGATCTTCTGGAATTCGGCCCAGCGCACGGTGAAGCGCGCCTCGTCCAGGGTCAGGCCCTCAGCCTGGGCCAGCTCGGCGATGACTTCCTTGGGGAAGCCGTGGGTGGTGACCAGATCGAAGGCGTCGTCGCCGCCGAACACCCCGCCTGCTTTGTGCCGATCCAGTGCCTTTTGAAAGAGGTCCAGGCCCTTGGACAGGGTCTTGCGGAAGAGGGTCTCCTCAGCGAGCAGGGTCTGTTGCGCCAGCTCGGCGCGCTTGGCCACCTCGGGGTAGGCGACGCCCATGGCCTCGACCACGGCCGGTACGATGGTGTGCAGGGTAACGGCCTTGCAGCCCAACTTTTCAAGATCCAGAGTCGCACGGCGGATCAGGCGGCGAACGATGTAGCCGCGGTCGCTGTTCCCCGGGAGGGCGCCGTCGGCGATGCAAAACGTCGTGGCGCGCACGTGATCGGCGATGCGCCGGATCAGGGCGTTGTCCTCGGCGGCCTTCGACTTCTGACCTAGGGGCGCGGCCTGATCATAGGTCACGCCGGCCTGCTGACAGACGCGGCGGATGATGGTCTGGAAGACGTCGATGTCGAAGTTGTTGTACACGCCTTGCAGCACGGCCGCCACGCGCTCCAGGCCGCTGCCGGTGTCGATATTGGTCCGGCCAAGCTGCTCCAGGTTCGGCGTGCCATCCGGGTGGGGGGCCCGCACATTGAACTGCGGAAAGACCAGGTTCCAGATCTCGACAAACCGCCCGGTGTTCGAGGTCAGATTGTCAGTGGGATCGCTGTTGATGCGGTGATCCCAGAAGATCTCGCTGCAGCAGCCGCCGGGGCCTTCGGGGCCTTCTTTAGGCGCATTGGCGGGCCAGAAGTTGTCATTGTCGCCCATGCGGAAAATGCGATGGGCGGGGATGCCGATCTCCTTCGTCCAGATGTCATAGGCCTCATCGTCGATGGTGTGCACCGAGACCGACAGGCGCTCTGGATCCAGCTTCAGCACCTGGGTGAGGAACTCCCAGGCCCAGCCGATGGTCTCGCGCTTGAAGTAGTCGTTGAATGAGAAGTTGCCCAGCATTTCAAAGAACGTGTGATGCCGCGCGGTGCGCCCCACGTTCATGATGTCATTGGTGCGAATGCACTTCTGCACCGTGGTCGCACGCGTGAACGGATGCGTGCCGCGGCCCAGAAACATATCCTTGAATTGGGACATGCCGGCCACAGTGAACAAGGTGGTCGGATCGTTTTCAGGCACCAAGCTGCCGCTGGGATAGCGGACGCAGCCTTTGCTGGCGAAGAACGACAGCCAAGCCTCACGGATTTCGGCAACGGTGAAGGGCACGGACATGGCAACCACCTGGCGCACGGGGAAAAAAGCGGGGGAAACCGCACGGCCCGCAGCGCGAAGGGCGGCACCCTAGGCCCCGACCCCAGGGCGGCAAGCGACCTGCTTGACGCCCCTTTCCCACCCCCCATGCTCCGCCCCCTCACTGATAACGGCCCGTAGCTCAACCTGGATAGAGCGCTACCTTGGGGTGGTAGAGGTTGCAGGTTCAAATCCTGTCGGGCCGACCAGTTTTATCGGGGGCCTTGCCCCCAAACCCCCGCGACCTTTGTCGCCCTTCATCCTGGCTGTAAAACAGCCAGGATGTTTTGCGGATGGGCTGCGCCCATGGTATCCGCAAAACCAGGGCTCGGCGATCGGAGCGGCGGAGCCGCCGGTTCGCAGTCCGGTACAGCTACCTCGACCATTTTTCATCAGGGGATTAGCCATCCTTGGGACCGCGAACCGCCGGCCTGCTCGAAAACCAGATAGGCTCAGGCGATCTCGCACACCGGCATGGTCGACGTCGTGGTGTGCAGCGACTTCCTGCAGCCCGGCCAGTGGGACTGGCCGGGCTGCACTGGGACACCGCCAGTCCATGACACCTTCACGGTGAGTTGCCGTCACCGCTGGAATCGCGGCCCGCCCTCGCCATGGTCCCTATCCCAGGAGGTCCGCCATGCGTCCGCTACTCCCGACCCTGCTGCTCATCCTCATCGCCGCCCCCCTCGCCCATGGCGCCGACGTCGGCGACATGCTGGCCGCTCTGGCCAAGGGTGACAAGGCCCTGGCCAAGGCCAAGACCGACTGGCACTTGGCCCAGGCCAAGATCAAGGAGGGCGTGGCCAAGGATCTCGAGAAGTTCTACAGCACCGAGAGCAAGAAGAAGGACTCGACCCTGGCCATCGAGTTGCGTCGGCGCATCGACTTGCTTAACGCGGAGGTCGCACTGCTGAAGGACGAGTCGATGATGTACGCCACCGATCTCAACAAGTCGCTGCTCGACGGTTCCTACCTGGCCAGCGACTGGGACAATTTGGCCACTGAGAACCTCGTCACGCTGGACGCCAAGAGGGATTGGACGGAAACCAAGGTCAAGATCAATGCCGGCGAGGTCTGGCTGGTGGTGCCCAACCCGGGCGACTCGTGGAGGGGCAACCCCAGCATGGGCGCGGTGGGCTATCTAGGCTTCATAGGCCAGCCCATATCCGGGGCGATGCGCGTGACCATAAAAGTTGGCGAGACCATCCAGCCGCCGACCTCTTTCCTCCTCACCAACGACAGTGGCCGGCTGATGCTGGGTAGCCAGGATGGGCAGGATTGGAACGACAACTCAGGCTCGATGCGGGTGAAGATGCTGCGCATCCGCTGACCCTGGCGGCCGGGGCGCAGACGGATCGATAAGCGGTGCTCTCATCGTCTACTTCCAGATCGTAGCTCCGGCCACCGTCCTGCTGCTGGCGGTCTACGCCAAGAACGAGCAGTGAGGACATCGACGATGGCGACAAGAAAGCCCTCGGCCGTCTGTGTCGTGCGCTGCGCCGCCACCTCAACCTGCCGACCTG
>JBBQTJ010000207.1:0-6355 GCA_038213315.1 Planctomycetota bacterium | reverse complement strand
TGGCGGTGCATCTGGACGTCGGCCGCACCTGGCCCTTCCCGGGCGCCGCCAGCCATCTGATCGGCAGCACCGCCGAAACGATGGACGAAGCCACCCGCCGCAATGTGCTGGCCGGCACCAGCGGACTGGAGGCCACCTATGACGAGCGCCTGCGCGGCGTGCCGGGTTGGCGCCTGCGCGTGCGCACGCCCGACGGCGTGCGCATCCTGCGCGAAGAGGCGGCGGTGGATGGCGTCGAGCTGGCCACCGAGCTGGACCTGGAATTGCAGATGCTGGCCGAGGACAGCTTGGCCCGGCGGATCGAGCTGGCCCGGGAACTGGGCACCGCGACGCCGCTGATGGAACGCTCCGCCGCGGTCGGCAAGGGCCGCGCCGGCTTCGTGATGGTCGACTGCAACACCGGGGCCCTGCTGGTCGCCGCCAGCAACCCCGGCTACCGCCTGGACGAGGTCGGCGACAAATACCAGGAGCTGCTCACCGCCCCCGGCAGCCCGCTGCACAACTACGCCACCGAGCCGGTCATGCCGCCCGGTTCCTCCTTCAAGATCGTCACCGCCTTGGCGGCCTTGGACTTGGGTGTCCTGAAACCTGGCGAGTCGATCCACAGCGAAGGCCAGATGGCAATCAGTCGGGGCAAGCGCCTGCTGCGCGACCACGCCCCGCCTGGCGACTACGACCTGGTCAGGGCCATCCAGATCAGCTCCAACGTCTACTTCGCCAAGGTCGCCGAGCGCATCAAGGCCGAGCGCTTGGCCGAGTACTGCGACCTCTTCCGCCTGGGTGGCGACAACACCTGGGACGTCTTCGATATGAAGGCGCGGCGCATGCCGCCCATCCCTCGCCCCAGCACCATCAAGCGCCTGCGCCCCAAGGAGCCCTGGTGGGTGCCCAACGACACCTGGCGTCTGGGTATCGGTCAGTTCAGCAGCAATTCACCCATGCAGGTGGTCACCATCGCCGCGGCCGTGGCCAATGGCGGCCACATCATCACGCCCTATCTGGTGCGCCCCTCGGGTGGCCCGCCCGCGGTGAAGGATCTGGACATCCCCGCCGCCTACCTGGCGCAGATGCGCACCGGCATGGAGAACGTCACCAGCCAAGGCGGCACGGCCCGCCTCCTGGTCCTCGAAGGCACCGCCGCCGGCATCAAAGTCGCCGCCAAGACCGGCACCAGCGAATGGGGCAGCGGCGCCAGCCGCGAAGCCGGCCTCACCCCTGACAATTCCTGGCTGATCGGCTACGCCCCGGCCGACAAACCCACCGTCGCCTTCGCCATCTTCATCCACAGCGGCACCTTCGGCGGCCTAGCCTGCACCCCGGTGGTCAAGCGCATCCTCGAACTATATTTCACCAAATATGGCCGCCTCGGACACGTGAAATAACGAACGGCCCTGCCGGCAATGGTCCTCGATTACGGGCCGCCCGGGAGCGCCGAGTTGTACTCGGCACGGAAAAAGCAGCCCGCCTCAGCGGGCTTCCCCAGTGTTCCTGCCCATATGCTCATAAGCGAGGGCCATTGGACGATTGGGGCGGTAGATCGGGACAACTCTCCAGGAAATGACTGACCTGAGTTTGCTCAACCTGAGTTTGCTCACGTCCCAGGGGGCACTGCCTGCCATGGGGCGCTATCGCTTCTGATTCCAACCGCCGGACCGGCCTACTTTCAAAACCGCTAATATCCCCACGCCTCATGCCGCACCGGCAGCCGGTTCAGCAGATCACGCCGAGCCTGCCAGTCGGGCAGGTGGCGGTCGAGGAGGTCGGTGAAGCGGCGATTGTGGGTTGGTTCCAGCAGGTGCAGCAATTCGTGGACCAGGATGTACTCCAGGCAGGCCGGGGGTTTGCGGGCGAGCTCGGTGTTCAGCCGGATCGAGGCCGCGGCCGGCGTGCAGCTACCCCATCGCGTCTTCATGTGCTGGACGTAGAGGTGCCGAGCCTGGACGCCGAGTAGCCGTTCCCAGCGGGCGATGAGCGGGGCGGCGCGTTCGCGCACCTGCTCGCGGTGCCAGGCGGCGAGGATGGCGGCGCGGGCGGCGGCGTCGGTGCTGGGCCGGACGCGCAGGACCAGGCGTTGGGGGTGCAGTTCGATGGCGGGCGGGGCGTCGTGCTCGATGACGCGCAGCAGGCGGCGCTGGCCCCAGATGTAATGGCTTTCGCGGGTCACCAGCTCGCGGGGGGTCTCGCGCTCCTGGGCGGCCAGCTTGGCCTGCTGCTGGCGGATCCAGCCCAGCTTGCGGATGGCATAAGCGCGCAGGGCTTGATCGCTGAGATGCGCGGGGGCAGACATGCGCACGCTGCCGGCGGGTGGATAGACGCTGAGGTGAACGTGGGCGACGGCCTTGCGCTCGACCGCGATGGTCTGCTCGGCCACTTGCATGGCCCCCGGGAGCGCCGGGCACCAGCCCGGCTCGCGCAACGTTCGAGCCGGGCTGGGGCTCGGCGCTCCCAGGGGTTGCGATCGACGCATCAGTAGTCTTGGGCGGTGATGATCGGGAAGAGGCGTTCGACCATGGCCTCGTCGTTAATGTGCTTGGCGATGAGCCCTCTGATCACGCGCTCCTTGCCAAGTATCCCACGCCAACCATCAGGGGCATCAACGCGCAGACTGGCATCGAGACTCTGTGCCAGCTCCAACACCGGGTCGGCGACGCCCTCATAGTCCGTTGGCGACGAGGCTGCCCGGCTGGCCAGCAGAGCGTTATAGATCGCCCGCAGGCCGGGGTTCTTGCGCAGCGGTTCTGGCGTGGCGTCGGTCTGCCCCTCCTGGGCCTGCTTGGCCAGGAGGGCAACGCGCTCCAGAAACTCCCGGTACTCGATGCGCTTGGCCTTCAGATCGGCCAGTACCTCGGTCAGCAGGGTGGACATGCGGTCATAGTAGGCCGGGTCCAGCAGGTGCTTCTTGATGATCGTGCTGCGCACGTTGTTGGCGATGGTCTCGGCCACGGCCCGCTCGTCCTTGCGGGTGGCGGCGGGCAGGCTGCCCAGGGCGGCGCCGATGCCGCTCTTCACCAGCAGGTCGACTAGGCCCACGCCGGCGAAGTCGCTGATCGTCCGCGCCTCGGCGGCGGTGATATAGGTGTCGATGAGGTGGCGCATGTCCGCCTCGTACGGCTTCAGATCGAGGGTCTCGCCGCTAGCCAGGCGGATCAAATTACGCAAGGCGACGGCTCGTTCTTTTTCCTGTTCGATGGCCGCGACCTGGGCCTGAGTGTACCCGGCGCTTTCCAGCTCGCCGGCGATGGCGGCGTAGGAGCGCAGCAAGCTGGCGACGGTCTGGTACAGGGCAACGCGCTCGGGCTCGTGGGCGGTTAGGTCGGCGGCGATCTCGGCGTTGCCGCAGAAGTGGCGCATGTATTCCAACTCGCCCTTGGGCAGAGCGACCGGCTCGCACAGCAACTGCAAGGCCTCGCGGGCGGCGTCCAGGCGCTTGCGGCCGTCCTCCAGGCGGTTCTGCATCAGTACTTCGGGACTGGTGCCGCCGGCGCTGGTGTCCAGATCTTTGGTGTAGACCTCGATGGCGCCCTGCACCTTCTTGAACAGATCCTTGTAGTCGACGATGTTGCCCACCGGCTTGTCGTCGCCATCGAGGCGATTGGTGCGGCAGATGGCCTGGAACAGGCCGTGGTCCTGCATCGACTTATCGATGTAGAGATAGGTGCAGCTCGGGGCATCGAAGCCGGTCAGCAGCTTATCCACCACGATCATCAGGCGCATCAGGGCTGGCTGCTTGATGAAGCGGCTCTTGGCGTCGTCCTCGTAGGTCTCGGTCCGGGTCTTGCCCGGCCGCGGCTGCACGTTGGCCAGCAGGCCGGTGTAGAGGTTGTAGATGAACTCTTTCTCGGTGTCGGTCTCGGCGCCGGTGTCCTCGGTGGTGATGTCGGACGCCTGCGGGTTATAGGAGGTGATCACCGCACAATGCCCGGACAAACCAGTCTTCTGGAAGAGGTCGTAGTAGCGGCACGCCTCATAGATGCTGGAGGCCACCAGCAGGGCGGTACCGCGCTGGCTGATCAGACGCGGCTTAGTGCCGAAGTCGAAGACGATGTCGGCCACCACTCGTTCCATGCGCGAGCGCGAACTCAGCACCCGCTGCATGGTCCCCCACTGCTCGCGCAACGCCGCCTTCTGCCAGTCGTTGAGGCCCTTGGTCTTGGCCTCGAACCACTGGTCCACCTTGTCCTGGGCTGACAATTCCTGGGCGATGTCACGGGCCTCGTAAACGAGATCCAGCACCACCTTGTCCGCGACCGCCTCGCCGAACTTATAGGTGTGGATCCAGTCGCCGAAGATCTCGCGGCTCTGCTGGCGGTCTTCCTTCAGCAACGGCGTGCCGGTGAAGCCGATGAACACCGCATCGGGCATCAGCGCTTTCATGGTCTGATGCAGGCGACCGCTTTGGGTGCGGTGGCACTCGTCCACAAAGACGAACAGCTCGCCCACCGCCGGGCTGGCCTGCTGCTTCAGCTCGCGGATGAAGGCATCGAAGTCAGCGACCCCCTTCTTGCCAAACTTGTGCACCAGCGAGCAGAGCAGACGCGGCGTGGCCTGGCCGAGCTGGGTCATCAGGTCGGCCCCGCTGGTCGAGCGGGCGATGGTTTCGCCGCTGGCGGTGAACACGCCTTCGATCTGCTTGTCCAGTTCGTCGCGGTCGGTGACGATGACGACGCGGGCCTGGGGGCGGTGCTCCAGGATCCAGCGCGCCAGGAACACCATGACGATGCTCTTCCCCGAACCCTGGGTGTGCCAGATGATGCCGCCTAGGCGGGCCTGCACCCGCGTCTGGGCGGCCTTGATGCCAAAATACTGGTGCGGACGGGGCAATTTCTTCACCCCACCGTCGAAGAGGATGAAGTCGCGTAGCAGCTCGATCAGGCGATTCTTGGCGCACAACTGCTGCAGGTGCTTATCCAGGCGGTAGCCGCTGGCCTCGGTCTCGTCCTCCTTCCATTGCAGGTACATGGTCTCGGGCGTGCCGGTCGTGCCGTAACGTAAACCCTCACTGTCGTTGCCGGCCAACAGCAGGTGGACGGTGGCGAAAAACCAGGCGTTGAACTCGGGCCGCTGGTTCGAGATGAGCTGGCGGATGCCCTCGCCAATCGACACCGCGCTGCGCTTGAGTTCGATCACACCGATGGCGAGGCCGTTGACGTACAGCACCAGATCGGGGCGGCGTTCAAGGGCGCCCTTGAGGGTCACCTCTTCGGCCAACGCGAAGTCGTTGTTGGCCGGATTCTGCCAGTCGATCTGCCACACGGTCTCGGTGGGGGCCTCGGCGCTGGTCTTCACACCCACGCCGTAGCGCAGCAGAGCATAGACCGCCTGGTTGGTGTCGTAGAGGCTGCGGGTGGGATTGCCGACCTCGCGGCCGAGCAGGTCGAGGGCGCGGGCGATCTGCGCCGGGCTGCGGCCCTGCCTGGTCAGCCAAGCGCGCAGGAGATGGGGTTCGACCGGCTGGTTGGCGAAATCGGACCTGTCGCCCAGAAAGGTGTAGCCCAGGGATTGGAACAGGGCCTTGATCCGGTCCTGGGTCACGCGCTCGGATTTGCCGATGACGTTCATGGCGATTCCTGGGAGCGCCGAGCTCCAGCTCGGCTCGGAAGTTGATTCGAGCCGAGCTGGAGCTCGGCGTTCCCAGGGGCAGCACTGGACCACGGCCAGGCGTCTGGTGTGGCGCAAAGCCCAGCGGCGACGGGATTGCGATGGATGTAGTCCACGGCACGGACGAAATGCTGCTCATCGCGGATGTAACGGTCCCAGTATTCCCGCATCCACAGCCCGTGGCTTGGCAGCCTCCAGTCATGTCGCGTGGCTTCTTGGCGAACGACACGGGCGGTATAGGTCTTCCAAGACTGGACGATGCGTGCGAGGTCGGTTTTCGGCTCGATCAGGACGTGGACATGGTTCGGCATGATGCACCACGCGATCAGATCGTAGCGGTCACCATGGAAGTGGGTCAAGGCCGTCTGGACTATCTTCGCGCATGGATCATGTCGCAGGGCGCAGCTGCCCATACCTGCGTCCAACCAGACTTCGATCTGCTTTCTGCGTTGCTGGCCACGCTGGTCATCTGGCAGATCAGCCAATTCCTGTTCCAGGGCGTTGAGCCGTTCCTGCGGCAGTGAATCCGCGAGCCGGAAGGTGATCGCCTGCATGACGCCAGCCCCATCAAAATGAGGCAGATAACCCCTGGAATACCACGCCTGGCTGCCTTGAACCTGGGAGATGCCACGAGCGAATCAAGACACCTTGGGCGTGGCTGATTCCGTTGGATCCGCCCCCTTGACCCCTGCGCGCGCCAGCCTGTCTTCTCTGCGGGCGAAGGGACCATTGGCGTGTGGGTGATGCGGGGACGTGC